>JANMSL010000088.1:0-9974 GCA_031389245.1 Lysobacterales bacterium
CCGCTCCCACCACAGCCGCTCCCGCGCATCGGCTCTCACCCGCCCCGCTCCTGCTGCGGTAATGCTTACTTCTCCACCTGCATCTCGCCGCCAAAGCGCTTGACGGTGGCGCCGGTCACGTTGCCGATCCTGGCCGTCTGGTGCACACTCAGCCTCACCTCACGCTCGAACACCAACTCGCCGCCGATCTGGGCACGCGGACCGATGGTGATTACCGGAATACGCTGGTTGCCGCCGCCCCACCAGCTCATGCGCACCTTCTTGACCAGAAGGCCGCCGTCGACGCGAGCGCCATCGCCCAGGGTGATATCGCCATTGTGGGTGACGACCTGTCCACCAACGTGAGCGCGCGCAGCCAGTTTGATACCGCCGTTCACGGTCTCGGCATTGCCCAGCACTTCGGCATCTTCCGCCAGCGTCACCGAGCCGTTCACCGTTTCAACCTGCTCGCTGATCGAGGCGCGTGAGCCAACGCTGATACTGCCGTTCACCGTGCCTAGCGACTGAGCGCGAACGCCCTCGGCGACACGCACCGATCCGTTGACGGTTTCGGCATTTTCGATCACCGCGTCGGCACCGATCGATATCGAGCCGTTGACCGTGTCGAGCTCACCTGCGCGGGAACCCGCGGGGATGCTGATGCTTTTGTTCACGCGGCTGATGTCACCACCGTCCTGGACATCGTCGCCCGCGGAAACGGCAGAAGCAACGATCAGGACAAAAGCAAACGGAAGGACTGCACTACGCAAACGCATGGGAATCTCCAATTGGGGTTGTGGCGGTTAAGATGCAGCTGCCGGCGCTGTGGTTTACGTGACTTTCGGCCTATTTTCTGATTGCGCTGCCCCGTCGCCGCTACGGAGCCGCGCCCGTGCAGGTTTTTTGTATGCTGCAGCACTGCCATGGCCACTGGAACGCCAACGTGATCGTACCCAAGCCGGTTTTATTGTTGATTCTCGACGGTTGGGGCCATCGTGTCGAGACTGCCGACAACGCCATCGCGCATGCGTACTGCCCCAATTGGAGGCGCATGCTTGCCGAGTGCCCGCACACACTGATCGATACGCATGGTTTGCGAGTCGGTTTACCCGACGGCCAGATGGGCAATTCCGAAGTGGGCCACATGAACATCGGCGCGGGTCGCATTGTCTATCAGGACCTTACCCGGATCGAAGAAGACATCAAGCAGGGTCGCTTTGCGCGCAATCCGGCGCTGCAATTGGCGATCAGAAAGAGCCGCGGCGGCGCTACGCTGCATGTGTTCGGATTGTTGTCACCCGGCGGCGTGCATAGTCATGAAACACATATTTTCGCGCTGATTCGCGAAGCGCTGAACGCTGACGTCGGCACAATCGCCGTGCATGCGTTTCTCGATGGCCGCGACACCCCTCCGCGCAGCGCACGCGATTCATTGGCGCAGCTGCAGGCGATCGCCACATCCGATCCACGGGTTTGCATCGCTACCGTCACCGGCCGCTATTACGCGATGGACCGCGATAACCGCTGGGAACGGGTGGAACCTGCCTATCGTGCGATAACCGACGCGAGCGCAGAGTTCAATGCAGATAGCGCGAAGCAGGCCCTGGATGCGGCCTATGCGAGGGGCGAAAACGATGAATTCGTCAAACCCACAGTGATCGCAGGCGGCAGGCGGATCGAAGACGGCGACGTGGTGGTGTTCATGAATTTTCGTTCTGATCGCGCGCGCGAATTGACCCGTGCTTTCGTACGCGCGGATTTCGATGGGTTTGCGCGTGCGCGCGAGATCAGCTTGGCAGCGTTTGTGTCACTGACCGAATACGCGGCGGACCTGCCAGTGACTGCGATTGCCTATGCGCCGCAATCGATGGCCAATACGCTGCCCGAGGTTTTAGCCGCGCACGGTCGTAGACAACTGCGCATCGCCGAGACCGAAAAATACGCGCATGTGACGTTTTTCCTCAACGGTGGACGCGAGGCACCGTTCGCGGGCGAGGAGCGCATCATGATTCCCTCGCCCAAGGTTGCGACTTATGATCTGCAACCGGAGATGAGCTGCCCGGAATTGACTGAAAAGCTTTGTGCTGCCATTCGCAGCCGCGCGTTCGATGTAATCATCTGCAATATCGCCAATCCCGACATGGTGGGTCACACCGGAATTTTTTCCGCCGCGGTCAAAGCGGTCGAAGCCGTGGATATCGCCCTGGGTCAAATCCGCGCGGCAATTGAGCACACTGGCGGGGCAGCGCTCATCACTGCAGATCACGGCAATCTCGAAATGATGCGTGACCCTGAGACCGGCGAAGCACATACCCAGCATACGACCGGCCCGGTGCCGTTGGTGTACCTGGGCCCGCCTGTGCAATTGCGCTCCGGCGGAGCGCTGTGCGACCTCGCTCCTTCGGTGCTTGCGCTTATTGATCTCGCGCAGCCCGCCGAGATGAGCGGCAAAAACTTGCTCATCGGTAAAGACAACGGTGTGGGAGCGGCGTGAGCCGCGATTCGCTACTGGTCCATGTCAGCATGCTTGGCCGCGTGCCGATTCGCAGTCGGTTAATGCAGGTTTGCGCCGCAGCAGTCACCTGTCTTTGCCTGTCAATTGTGCCGGCGCTGCTCAATGCACAGGCGCCGAGCACCGACGCACGTACCTTGGAGCAGGCGCAGACCAAATCCAAATTGCAGCATGTGCGAGCCGAAATTGAACGTGAGAGCCGGGCCCGCAATGCGGTACGGGCCGAGCACGTGACTGCCAACGCGGCATTGCGCGAAATTGAACTAGCGGTCGGCGCGGCTGCCCGCACCGTGGCACAGACCGATACCGAACTGGCGCAGCGCGAGCGCGCCTTGCTCGATCTGGAGGCAGAGCGCGAGGCCTTGGAATTGCGTCTCGCCGGCCAGCGGTTGAAGCTCGCGACGCTTTTGCGCAGCGCCTATCAACTTGGCCGCAATCAGCACCTGCGCAGCTAGCTGGCGCATGACCAACTGCACGACAGTGCACGCCTGGTCGCCTACAACCGCTATCTGCAGACGCATCGGATGAATCGTATGCGCGGTCTGCTCGACGAGTTGAGTGCGCTGATCGCGGTCACACAGGATATTCAATCCGCGAAGACGGAACTGACTGCCAGACGCGAGTCCGGCCAAGCCGAGATTGACCTGTTGACGACGCATCGCGCCGAGCGTGAGCTGTTGATCAACAAATTGGCTGCCCAGCTCGCTGATCACCGTCAGCGTCTACGGGCGTACGCGCGCGACGAAAAATCCCTGCTCGACCTGCTCGAACGGCTACAGGACGTCCTCGCCGACATTCCCCGACAGATCAGCGATGCCCTACCTCTGGCGCAGCTGCGCGGTCGCTTACCCTGGCCGCTGGAAGGACGTGTTGTTACCGCGTTTGGTACCACGCTGGGTCCTGGCCGCACCGCCGACGGCATCGTCATCGCGGCCGCGACCGGAACCGAGGTACTGGCCATCGCGCATGGCCGTGTTGCCTATGCAGACTGGCTGCGCGGCTTCGGTCTGTTGATCATCGTCGATCATGGTGATGGCTACATGAGTTTGTATGCCAACAATGAGGCGCTGCTGCGCGATGAGGGCGATTGGGTGCAGGCCGGCACTGCACTGGCGCGCGCCGGATCCAGTGGCGGTGCCGAGCAGTCCGGTCTGTACTTTGAATTGCGCAAAAACAGCCAACCACTCAATCCCAGTCTGTGGTTGCGCAAACCCTAGTCTGCGCGCAGTCCTTGTGGGAGAAACTGTCGGTGGGTCCGACCTGTGGTCGGACACTCCTGACTTTGTTGTTGGTTTGGTGGGTCCGACCTGTGGTCGGACGCTCTCGCGTTTGGCGCCGCAAAATGGGCCCAGTCTGCCGGCTAAAGCGTCCGCGCGCAGCGCGGACCCACAGGTGGGAGGCGCTCCTGAAAGCGCTTCTCTTGCACCGGCTGATTTTGCAAACGCCGCCCTGACCAAGGACACACCCCCTGCACCCCAAATGGCATAGGCATTCGCGTTCAATCCTTGCGATCATGGGCGTTCTTGACGGCGCCGCCGCCAATCAGCCGACCTCACCGGACTCAACACCATGAACCAGAAAGCCCTGCTTGCGCTGAGCCTCAGCCTGGCCCTTGCCGCGTGTGGCAAGAGCGAAGCTCCGGTCAGCGCTCCGACGCCTGATCTTGCTACTCCCGTGACCCTTACGACAGCAGACCCGATGGCCAATAATCCCTTTGCCAAACCCAGTGATTTGTACCTTCAGGCTCCGGCCTTCGACAAGATCAAGGATGAGCACTTCGCCCCCGCGTTCGACGCCGGCATGAAGGAGCAGCTCACCGAGATGGACGCGATCGCGGCCAACGCCGAACCACCCAGCTTCGAAAACACCATCGCGGCGATGGAGCGGTCGGGACGAGTGCTCGACCGCACCAACAAAGTGTTTGGGCATCTGACTGGATCCAACACCAACGATACGCTGGACAAGATTGAAAGCGATTACGCACCAAAATTCGCCGCGCACGGCGATGCGATCGTACTCAACGCCACGCTTTTCGCTCGCATAAAATCTCTGTATGGCAGCCGGGAAAGTCTCGGCCTCAATGGCGAGCAACTGCAGCTTCTGAATCAGGTCTATCGCAACTTTGCGCGCAATGGCGCGCTGCTCGACGAAGTCAGCAAGACCCAGCTGCGCAAGCTCAATGAAGAACAGGCGGCATTGATTGCAAAGTTTGACGAGAACTCCCTGAAAGACAATAACGAGTCCGCGGTGGTCGTCGACAATGTTGAGGCCATGGCGGGCCTGGACGAAGATGTCGTCGCCGCCACTGCTGCGGCAGCACAGGAGCGAAGCGCCAAGGAACCCGCGCTCGCGGGCAAGTGGTTGATTCCTCTTGTCAATACTACGACGCAACCCACTCTGCAGTCGGCCAAGGACCGCGGATTGCGTGAGCGCATTTACCGGGCGTCGATCGAGCGCGGTGCCAAGGGCAACGCGTTTGACAATCGGAACATCATTCTGCGCATGGCTGCGCTACGCGCAGAACGCGCCAAATTGCTCGGCTATCCCGAGCATGCCACCTACATCCTCGAAGAGCAGATGGCGAAAACGCCAAAAGCGGCGCGCGACATACTGACTGGCATGGCCAAGCCCGCAGTCGCTGCAGCCAGGCGCGATGCCGCAAAACTGCAGAAGCTGATCGATGCTGACGCTGCGGCAAACAAGACGCCCGGCTTCAAGTTGGCCCCCTGGGACTGGTCTTACTACGCCGAAAAACTGCGCCAGCAGGAATTTGATCTGGACGAGTCGCAGATCCGACCGTATTTCGAGATGAACAGCGTGCTCGAGAACGGCGTGTTCTTTTCCGCGAACAAGCTGTACGGGCTGACCTTCAAGGAGCGCAAGGACCTGCCGGTCTATCATCCTGATGTGCGCGTGTTTGAGGTGTTCGAAGAAAACGGTAGCACCCTTGGTTTGTTCTACGCTGACTTCTACGCGCGTGCATCCAAGCGCGGTGGCGCCTGGATGAACAACCTCGTCGACCAAGCGCGAATACTCGGCACGCAGCCTGTGGTGAGCAACAACCTCAACGTGGTCAAGCCGGCCGATGGCAAGCCGACGTTGCTCACTTATGACGAGGTCAGCACCATGTTCCACGAGTTCGGCCACGCGCTGCACGGGCTGTTCGCCGACAGCGAGTACGTGCTGCTTTCAGGGACAAATACGCCGCGCGATTTCGTCGAATTCCCGTCACAGTTCAATGAGAACTGGGCACTGGTGCCGGAAGTGCTGCGTAACTATGGCAAGCACTATCAGACCGGCGCGGTGATTCCGGAGGCGCTGATCAGCAAAATCAAAAAAGCCGGCACCTTCAACCAAGGTTTCGGAACGGTGGAATACGTCGCGTCGTCCCTGCTCGATCTGGATTGGCACGAACTGACGGCGGCAAACCAACCTGCCGACGTACTGGCGTTCGAGAAGGCGTCACTGGAGAAAAACGGTGTGGCGATGGATGAAATCATGCCGCGCTATCGCAGCACTTATTTCTCGCATGTGTTTCCCGGCGGCTACTCGGCGGGCTACTACAGTTATCTTTGGTGCGAAGTGCTCGATGCCGATGCCTTCCAGGCGTTCAACGACGCTGGCGGCCTGAATCGCGCGAATGGTGACAAGTTTCGCAAGATGGTGCTGTCACGTGGCAGCATGGAAGACGCCAAGCAGATGTATGTCCACTGGCGCGGTGCTGAGCCCAGGGTCGATGGCTTGATGAAGCGTCGCGGCTTCAAAGGTTGATCGAGACTAGGTAGGCATTCGGGCGCGAGGGTCGCGCCCCGATGCGCTCTCAGGGCTAGAATCGTGCCCCATGGACCTGCCCCTATTTCCGCTGAACACGGTGCTGTTTCCCGGTAGCCGGCTCGAGCTGCGCATCTTCGAGCCGCGCTATCTGGACATGATCCGCGACTGCATGCGCGCCGACATCGGATTCGGTGTATGCATGATCGTCGATGGCCGCGAAGCGGGCCACCCCGCGATTCCCGCGATGCTGGGTACACAGGCGCACATCGTCGATTTTTCCACGCTGCCCGATGGGCTGCTTGGAATTACCGTACAGGGCGGTGCGCGGTTGCGCGTCGACAGTACACGCATAAACGGTGCAGGCTTGACCATCGGCGATGTGGCTGTGTTGGCCCCTGATCCTCAACTCCTCGTCCCAACGCAGCACGCACTCCTGGTCACCATTCTGCAGCGGCTCGCGGACCACGAAGACACGGAACTGGCTCGGGCCAGCAAGTCCAGTTTCGACGACGCCGCGTGGGTCGGTTTCCGGCTTGCCGATCGCATGCCCATTGCGCTGGATGATCGGCAATTGATTTTACGGATGGACGATCCCCTCGCTCGGTTGGACCAGTTGGCGCATTGGCTGCCGCGGTTCCAGCGCGAATAAGTTGGATGCGGCCCGGCGACGCCTGTTCTATCAGCATGATGGGCTGACCAGCCGCGTAGTTGACAGACACCCGGCCGACGCGTGGATGCAACCCGCAGCGATTCCCAACCTGATGCGCGGGAACGGGTCGCGGGTCGCCGACGCCTGCATTTTTCCGCTTTCCGACGCGCAAGAGCCAGTACTCACCACAGCCGCTACGGCTACACTCTGGGGCCCTTCGCAGTCTTCAGGAGACTCTCATGCCGGTAAGAGTTGCCATCAACGGCTACGGCCGCATCGGACGCAATATCCTGCGTGCCCTGTACGAGAACAATCGCAATCATGAAATCCAGGTGGTGGCGATCAATGACCTTGGCGACGCCGAGACCAACGCGCACCTGACCCGATACGACACCGCGCACGGCCGCTTCCCGCATGAGGTTGGCGTCGACAATGGCAACCTCGTAGTCAAGGGCGACCACATCAAAGTTTATGCGGTGCGCAACCCGGCCGAGATTCCCTGGGGCACGCACGAGGTCGATGTCGTGCTCGAGTGCACTGGCCTGTTTACCAGCAAAGCCAAAGCCGGCGCGCATCTGGCCGGCGGAGCGAAAAAGGTCATCATTTCGGCGCCTGGCGACAAAGATGTCGACGGCACTTTTGTCTTCGGCGTCAACCACGATCAGCTCAAAGCCGAGCACACGGTGATTTCCAACGCATCGTGCACGACCAACTGCCTCGCACCGCTGGCCAAAGTCCTGCACGACAAGATCGGCATCGTTCACGGCCTGATGACCACCATTCATGCCTACACCAATGATCAGGTGCTGACCGACGTTTATCACAGCGATCTACGCCGCGCCCGCTCCGCCACGATGAGTCAGATTCCAACGAAGACCGGCGCCGCTGCGGCAGTCGGTCTGGTGCTTCCCGAACTCAACGGCAAGCTCGACGGATTCGCCATGCGCATCCCGACGCTTAATGTTTCGGTAGTCGATCTGACGTTCGTCTCCGCGCGCGCCACCAGCAAGGAAGAAATCGATGCCGCGGTGCTTGAGGCTGCCAATGGTGCGCTCAAGGGCATCCTGGGTATCAATACCAAGCCTTTGGTATCTGTCGACTTCAACCACGACGCGCGGTCTTCGATCTATGACGCCACGTTGACCAAGGTCATGGGTGGCACCCTGGTCAAGGTTTGCGCCTGGTATGACAACGAATGGGGATTCAGCAATCGCATGCTGGACACCACGCTCGCGTTCATGGCGGCCAAATAGCCGCACTGTGTTTTCAGGCGGGCATTTGTTGCACGCTAAAGTTCCAGGCAAAGGTTCGGGCAACAGTGCGCAGTCAAGCCCCGCACTGTTGCCCCGCAGACTGGTTCAATTCACCGCTTCGATATCTACGCGCACTCGGATTGTGTCGCCGGGATGCGCGTCGGTACGCGTGTGATAAATACGGCCGTTGTAGCGATAGGCCACGTCGTAGCCCTGTACGCGCTGTTGCGACTGATAATCGGTCTCGATGCGACAACGCTGCTGGTCGCCGTGCACTACACGCTCGCCATAACGGCTGCGCCCACGGTAATGATCATTGCGGCGTTGCTCGTCGCGGCCGACCGAATAGCCCAGTGCCGCACCGGCGACCGTTGCCGCATCCCGGCCATGACCCGAACCGAACTGATTGCCGACCACACCGCCGATGATTGCGCCGAGAATCGCGCCCGAGTTGGAACGGTGACGACGCACAGGCTCGCGATAAGTGACCGGTTCGCGCCAACACACCTCGCGCTCGATCGGCTCGTCGATTTGCTCAATGATCGGATCTACCGAAACCACCTCCGCGACATCAAATTCCGGCCCGTTTCCGTGTGACGCGAACACAGCAGATGATGCCAGCATTGTCGAAAACAGGACCGACCATTTACCGTGCAGCTTGCAGAAAGCGCGCATCATTGTCTCCTGGAGGTAGCGTCGTTGAATTGATGGCTACATTGCCGCCAGCGCAATGAATGCGTTCTGAATTCTCCAGAACTCTAGGTTGATCGCGCAGCTACCGTTAAGTATTCGGCGCCATGTCGTAGGAGCGCACCTGGGCGCGACCCGTCGATGCCGGAACTGCCTGAGTAAGCCACGAACGATCTTCGGGCGAAACGCGATGGTCAATTGCAGACACGGCCAAGTCGCCCAGAATCGTTTGACGCTGCGCCTCCGCGCCCACCCGCGCAAAAAAAAGGGAATCGTGGGCGAACCCACGATTCCCGCACTTTTCACGTCGATACTGCTAGTCGGTCGCTACCAGCAGTCGCCGTTGTCTTCCGTACCGGAATATCCCTTGGCATCCGAGTTGCCCAGTGTCAGATTGGCGCAGGCATCGTCCGTCTGCGAACCTTGCGGTGTGGCAGTCAGCGTGAACGTCTGATTGCCTGCACCCATGGCGGCGGTAACCGTGTAGTGACCGTTTTCAGAGTTAAGGTTGGTGAACCCCAGCCCCGCTGGCGGCGCACCATTCAACGTTGCCGCATATTGGTTGAAGTTGGTATAAAAACGCTCCTGCTCGGCGGCAATGCGCAACAAGATGTTATGCCCATCCGTACGCCGCGTCTTTTGCACTTGACGATTGAAGCTAGGCAGCGCGACCGCAGCCAAGATCGAGATGACCAGCACCACCACCATCAACTCGATCAGGGTAAAGCCTCGCGGCCCGCGCCTACTCGCCCACTTGGACGCATACATTCGCATTGGGTCTACCTCCGGGTTCATTGGGCGTGCCAGCTTAGTTGATCAATTCGCGCCAGGAACGGCGACGCCATTCGTAGTTTGTAAGCTTGATTGCTTGGAGCGGACCACCGTCACCCGGAATGAGGATTTCGGCGCTGCCACCGCCTACACTTGAGATCGGTGTGACGCCAGCGATGTAACCGTCCAGCTTGAGTCCCACTGCCAATGCGTCGTCTCCGGCGTTCACCGACCCATCGCGATTACTGTCGAATGATGCAGAGATACGGCTCAGATCGGTCGAGTCTGGTGAACCATCGTTATTTGTGTCAACACCGGCAGCGGCCGTACCGGGCACGCCACCCGT
>JANMSL010000092.1:0-4508 GCA_031389245.1 Lysobacterales bacterium
AGTTCCATCGACTGCCCGAGGTCACCTTTGGCCACCGCACCGATCGTTCGCGCGACTTCTGTTGTTGGCCGTACCAGGTCGTCCATCAGCGTGTTGATGCAACCTACGTCCTGTGCCCATCCACCGAGTGATCCGGGCAACAGCATGCGTTGCCGCAATCGTCCCTCCTTGCCGACGGCATTGCTCAGTTGCAAGACTTCCGTGCTGATGCGTTCCTTCAGCGCGATCACCTGATTGAACGCCTCAGCAATTCGACCGTCTGTGGCTTCCCAGTTCTTCGGCAAGCGCACCGAAAAATCACCATCGCGAAATGCGATCATGGCCGCGAGGACCGCTCGCGAACGTTTCTGCGCCAGACCGTGCTCGGCAACTTTGTCTGGAACCGTTGTGCGGACGGGTTGCTTCCTGGCGTTGGCTGCAGATGGGGCTTTCACGCGGGCGAGTTTATTCATGGTGTTTTTCACTACCGGGTCGCATTGTTTGAATAGGCCATTTTGATCAACATGCCGCAGCTGGACACCGGCCAGTCAGCAGCCAATGCAAGATGTCCTTTGGCTGACTATCCACGTTACCGCGCTGTTCGCACAGGTACCGGCGCAGCGTCTGATTTACAACAACTGAATACCACAGCGAGCAATGGCTGTCATGCCACGCCAGTCGTGTCCGAGCGGACGAGCGATCGTGGCAGTCCGACCGGTCGATTCGGTGTCGTCAAAGCACTTACCGGGCGGTCCGGTACACCGCGTGCCGAGGCATGAATCATGCCTCGGCCTGCGTGGTCGAAAGCTGAAAGCGCCAGCAAGTACGCAGATCGGGATGGCCATAAGGCGGTAACCTGCGCACATGACTCGTCGAATGCTTGCGCTCGCATTGTTCAGCGGGATTTTCCTGGTGCCGCTGCGTGCCGCCGAATTTCTACCGCCACGCACCAGCGACGACCTCAATAATCCGCACAAGGGTTACATGCTGTGGGGCACCACGTTTGCGGCGGATGGGGGCGTGGACGACTTTTACACGACGCGTATTTTCCATGTGTACGTGCCCTGGCGCGAGGTGGAGACCGCGGATCAGGTCTTCGACTGGGACGGATTTGAGCAGCGCCACATCACGCCAATCAGTGCGGCGTTTCCGGATGCCACTTTTGTGCTCAGGCTGGTAGCGGATTATCCGGACAGCGCCGGAAGTGGCATCGACCAGTACTACAGCGGCGGTCAAAACGAACGCGACTATCCGCTGTTTCTGGAGCAGGCGCCACTCAGCATCGGCGCGACCAATTACACCAGTTGCAATGGCGACGGACCGGGTCGCGCGCCGGACTGGAATGATGCGGACATGATCGCGCAGATGCAGCAGCTGATCAGTGCCATGGCCACGCGCTATGACGGCGATGCGCGCATGACTGCAGTTCAGGTCGGCCTGCTCGGGCTGTGGGGTGAATGGCACCAGACGGGTTGCCCCGCGCTGGAACCGGGAAACGCCGCCAAGCAGGCATTGCGCGATCGCTATCAGCAGGCCTTCTTGAACACGCCATTGCAGACGCGCTACGCACGCCTGGTCGATGTTGGCAGTACCGAGTTCGGATTCCATGAAGACTATTTCCCCTCGTTTACCGGCAACTGCAATTTGTTTGCACCGGCATTGCCGTTGTGTGACGACAGTGGCAACTGGAATCTGGAATGGGCAATGGCGAACGAGACCCCTGCGTCGCGCGACAACTGGCAGAGTCATCCGCTTTCCGGGGAGAGTCCGCTGGCCAGCCAGAAGAACGTGTGGGTGTCTCGGCGCACAGATATCGAGTCGCTGATCCGGCTTTACCACCTCAGTTTCCTTGGACCAGCGGGCAAGCACGAGGAATCCGGGTTCCTCGCTGCGCTGGCGCCCATCCGGCGCACGCTCGGCTACAACCTTCATCTGGATCGCGTCGAGCTGCCCAACCCGCTCAACGCGGGCGCAGCGTTTTCGGTAAATGCGACGCTGGCCAACACGGGCAGCGCGCCGATTTATCACGATTTCTCGTTGCGACTGCAGTTGCTTGACGGCGGCGGCGTCGCACAATGGTCCGGCGATTTTGCGCAGGATCCGCGCGCAGTCCTGCCCGGCGCGGGCATGGTGTTCAATACGACTTTCATGCTGCCGCCCGCACTGCCCGGCGGCAGCTACTCCTTGCGTGCCAGCCTGATTGCGCTGGCCGGCAATCGGCCGGCGATTGTTCTGCAAAGCAGCGCGCGCGATGCGATGGGCCGTGTCGTGCTCGGTGCAGTCAATGTGATGGCGGCAGAACTGCCGATATTCAGCAACGGATTTGAATAATGGCTGCGGCCCGGGCCAGTCGTGCTATTCACGTGGCAGCACGCGCAAGACGCGGCCAAAGGCCTTGTCGGTAAGCAGGTACACCGCACCATCCGGGCCCGTGCGCACATCCCGAAATCGTGTTCGGAGTTCAGCGAACAGCGGTTCCTGCGCGCCGGCTTTGCCGTTGACCACTGGCACGCGTTGCACGACCTGTCCGGCCAATGTCGAGACCAGCAGGCTGCCCCGCCACTGCGGGAACAACGCGGCGCGATACATGGTCATGCCAGCCGGCGCGATCGAGGGCGTCCATTGCAGCAGCGGTTGCTCCATTCCGGGTTTCTCGGTGAACGGACTGATGATGGCGCCGCTGTAATCGACGCCAAAGGTGATCAGCGGCCAACCGTAATTGCGGCCCGGCCGGATGACATTGATCTCGTCTCCACCGCGTGGGCCATGCTCATGCGCAAACAGCGTTCCGGTTTCAGCATCGAACACCATGCCCTGCACGTTGCGATGGCCAAGACTGTAGATCTCGGGCAGTGCCTTCGCCTGGCCAATGAAAGGATTGTCTGCGGGCACCGAGCCGTCACGGTTGATGCGCACGATCTTGCCCAGATGGTTGTTGAGTTTCTGCGCCTGCTCGCGATAGTTGAAGCCATCGCCAGTGCCGATCACCAGAGTGGCATCGGGCAGCCAAGCCATGCGCGCACCGTAATGCACATCGCCGCGCTTGCTCGGCACTGCAGTGAAGATCGGCACGACATCGTGCAGCGCACTGCCGACCAGTCGCGCCCGAATCACCCGTGTGTGGTTTTTGCGTTCGCTGCCGTGTGCGAATGAAAGATAGATCGTTTGATTGCTGATGAACTCTGGATCCGCCAGCACCTCGAACAAGCCCGCCTGGCCCGAAACAAAAACCGGCGGCAAGCCAGTCACTGGTTCCGCCGCCAGCTTGCCATCTTCAATCACACGCAATCGCCCGGCGCGCTCGGTAACCAGCATCCTTCCATCCGGCAGGAAGGCCAGTGACCAAGGAAATTCCAGTCCCTTGGCCAGTGTTTCAACACGGTACTCGAGCGCCTGCGCGCAAGTACCGAACAAAGCCAGCAGTAACGCAGCAACGCGAAGCAAACGACTCATCGCAGTTCCCCACCAGGTACGTCCGACATAAACATAGCAGACGGTCCGTACCCGGCGCGATCATGCGATAGTTCACGCCGCCCGAATCACTTGACAAGGCTGAACAGCGATGGCCAACGAGCTGCCCCGCTTATCAAATACGCATCCGAAGTGGCGATCATGGCTTTGGCACGCCTTCGCGCTGCTGGGCGCTGTTTTGATCGCTGTGGTCTGGGGTTGCGTTGTGCAAACCCAGTTCAACGTCGCGTCGCTGCAGTCCATCGGCGCTGACATTTCCGGCGTGCAACGACTACGCATGACCGCTCTGGATCTGATCGGCTTTTCACCGATTTACGCAGTCATCGTGGTGCTGGGAATGCTCTGCGCGCTGCCGGCTGCGGCCTGGTTGGCGCGTCGTTGGCCCGGTCATCGCTCGGTGTTGTTCGCGCTCGCCGGCGGCGCAGGTATCGCGACCGCGATTCGAATTGTGGACATCGCCACGCCGGCACCCACCCTGATCGCGGCGACTCGTGGCATCGGCGGCTGGTTGTTGATGTCATCGGGTGCAGCGCTGGCCGGATGGTGGTTTGCGCGACGCACCCGCGGCGAATGAATTTCCTGCTGACCGCTCAGCGTATCGACTTTGTCGAAACGGCTTGCTCGAGCAGCGCTTTCAATTGGCTTAGTGAAATCTTCGATTCGGCAGCAATGCGCCGCCGCAACACCATGAAGTTGAGTAGGTTCAACCACCATCCGGAAACCCGATAGCGCAGTTCTCGTTCAAAGTGGACGCTATCCCCGCGTTGGTCCAGCCGGTAGCTCAGCTGCAGCAGTACCCCATTGTCCGCTTGCGCGTGTGCGCTCCACAAGGTGGGCGCGTAGCAGGCCACTACTTGCCAACGCAGTCGTGCAGTGCGTCCTGCGGCACATATGTCTTCGTCAAAAACATCGCCGACGCCCAGCGGACGATTGACATCGCCAAACAGGCGCAGCGAGGACGGATGCCAGTTCGGCCAGTCTCCGGGCGTGCACACGAAGTCGAAGGCCAAATTCAATTCGGCCGCAATGGAAACATGATGTATCAGCTTGGTTTCCAA
>JANMSL010000099.1:0-9023 GCA_031389245.1 Lysobacterales bacterium
CCTCGATACTGCCTTTGAGCACCAGTTTGTAAATCGTGACGGGGCGCGTCTGGCCGATGCGGTGGGCGCGATCGGAGGCCTGCTGTTCGACAGCGGGGTTCCACCACGGGTCGAGGTGGATGACGTAGTCCGCAGCAGTCAGATTGATGCCGACGCCGCCGGCTTTGAGGCTGAGTAAAAACACTTTGCCTTCGCCGCGCTGGAATGCGGCCACCGCCGCCTCACGTGCCTTCGGTGATGTGCTGCCATCGAGGTACTGATAGTCGATGCCTTCCCGGTCCAGACGTTCACGTACCAAGGTGAGAAAATCGACGAACTGCGAGAACACCAATGCGCGATGGTGGTTGTCACCAAGCTCCTGCACCAACTCGACCAATTGCTCGAGCTTGGCGCTGGCCAGATTCAACTCTGGAGCCACCAGGTCAGGATGGCAGGCGGCGCGGCGCAGACGCATGATCTCGGCCAGCACCTGCACGCGTCGCTGCTCGGGCGGCAGGCTGGTGTCGTTCAAGCGCTGCAGCGATTGTCGTTTCACCGCCGCCAACAGTTGCGCTTCGCCGACACTGGGTTCGACAGTGAGCAGAATTTCCGTACGCGGCGGCAGCTCGGTCAACACCTCGGCCTTGGTTCGACGCAGCAGAAACGGCGCCAGTAGACGCCGCAGATGTTCGCGCGCCGGGGCGCGAGGATCACGCTCGAGCGCATTGACAAAACGCTTGCGGAATTGCTCTTCGCTGCCGAGCAATCCGGGATTGAGCACGCGGAACAGGCTCCATAAATCACCGAGGTGATTTTCCAGCGGCGTGCCGGTGGTGGCGACACGAAACCGCGCCTGCAATCTACGCACTGCCTGTGCGCGTTGCGTGGCCGCGTTCTTGATCGCCTGCGCCTCGTCCAGTACCAGCGTGGCGAATTCAATTTTCTCGAACTGTTCAATCTGCGCTACCAGCATGCCGTAGCTGACCAGCAGCAAGTCGCCGGCGGTTAAATCGGACAGCGTCTGTTCGCGATCGCCGTCACCATAGACACGCACATTGAGCGTGGGCGCAAAACGCAGCGCCTCGCGACGCCAGTTGCCAACGACGCTGGTCGGCGCCAATACCAGCGCCGGACCTTCGCCAGCGCGCGCGGTCAACATCGCCAGCGCCTGCACCGTCTTGCCCAACCCCATATCGTCAGCAAGACAGGCGCCGGCGCCCCATTCGCTCAGGCGCATCAGGAACCGGTAACCATCGACCTGGTAGTCACGCAGATCGGCCTGGAAGTCTGGCGGAATCGCGGCGATGTGACTTTGCGCACGATCGATGCGCGTGAGCTGGGCGCGAAACTTGATATCGAGTTCGCTCTGGTCGTCCAGCGCCTCGGCCAGGATTGGCGACGCCACCGGCGTGACCGTAATGTTTCCCTTGTCATCGGCGAAGCCACGCAGCAGCTCCAATCGCCGCCGCAATTCGCCTTCGAGCGCAATCACCCGCTGGCCGTCCAGACGCAGATAGCGTCCCTGTGCAGAAGGCAGTTGCTTCATGATCTCACTGAGCGCCACCACGCTGCCGTCATCAAGCGCGATGCCGCCCTCCGCCGAGAACCAGTCACGCTGACTCTTGACCTTGATGGTCAGCGCCTGCGCATCCCGCGGACGTCCGACGCGTAGCGCCTTGCCAACTGGCCACTCCAGCACCAGCAAGGATCCCGCCAGCTGCAACTCCTCGATCAACGCCAGCGCAGATTCCGGGTCTCGCACTTCAAGAGTTTCGGCAATATCTGCGCCTTGCAGACTCGGACACAGCGCATGCAACTGCTTGCCGGCTTCTCGCTCTTCGGCCAACCGCCGCTGTGCACGTTGTGGTTCGCCGGCGCGGGTGAGCATCACTGTTTCTGGTCCAGCGCCCAAGGGCTGCGCGCTGGTTCCAGGGCCGAACGGACGCACCATCAGGCGCAATCGCAGGCCATCACCGAGCGGCTCCAGCACCGCATATACCTGCGCATCGGCATCGATTTCCTTGACGCCAAACGAGGCCAGATCGGTATCGATCTTCACGCGTTGCGACAGATCCGGGAGCAGATCGAGCAATGGCGCCACGCCCTCTGCAGGCAGCTGCAGTCCACCACGAAGGATGCGACCGAGCGCCTGCATGGTCGCGTCGAATCGAAACACCAGCAGTCGATCGCCTTGAAACTCGATCAGGCTTTCACCGCTTTCCGGAACAACCACCGAGAGCCTGAGGTCGACACGCTGATCGCTCAGGCGCTCGGCGAGCAGCTGTACGTGTCCCGCTTGGACTGTGTAGGGCGTGCGCGATTCGGCAAGGTCGACCACGCGCGGATGGCCGATCAGCGCCTGCACCGTTCGCGAGTCGGCTTGCTTGAGCTCATCGACATAGCCTTCGTCACCGGCATCAGCAATGAACGCTTGCAACAGGCGCCGGTCGGCGTTGTCGCCAGGCTCGATGCGCTCCAAGGCATCCAACGCCATGCCCGCCGAGGTGAGCTGACGACCGGCACTGTAACCCTTGGTCTGCGGGCGACGCTCATAGAGAACCAGATGCACGCTATCGTGGAAACCTGCGAACGCGCGTACACGCGGCTCGATGCGCGTGCACTTGCTTGAAGCCGATGAGACATCGGCCTTGGCGCCCCGTGCCAGCGCGGTGAGCGCCTTCAACGCACTTTCCCAGGCATCCTGCGGGCGGCACCAATCGACCAGCGTCAACGTTGCAGGTCGCGCCTCAGACCGCGCTGCTGTTGCCACCTGTCGTAGTTGCGCCGCAAGCAGGTGCCAGTCGGCAGTGGTCGCATCGGCCAGACTGACGGCAAGCTGAGTACGCAGCGCCGCACTGAACGGCACCTTCGACCAGGTCAGCAATACCGCCAGCCACCAGCAGTCGTCGGGACGCAATCCCTTTGGCAGAGCCGGTTCGACCATTGCGCGGCCAGAGCCACGAGCACGCATGAAGCTCTGCCACCAAGTGATCGCATGTAGATCGCTGCCCAGATTCTGGTCGGCGGTCATTTTCAGCAATTGCTCGCGGCGCTTGAACACGTCGGGTGTATCGCCTGCGCTCAAACAGGCAAGGTGCAGTTTGAGGAAAAGGTCGCCGAGCAACGCGCGTTGACCCTGGTCCCGACGCAAGGCCTTGAGTGCCTGCTCCAAGGGTTGAAAAACCACCGCGTGCGATTCTCCACGGAGCGCCGAGCGGTATCCGGCAAGCAACGAATCGTTGACCCCCGAGGCCCCCATGATTGCGGCCACGGCATCGACGTCACCGCGTCGCAGGTGATGGCGCACCATCGCATCGAGCAAATGCGCGTCGCTGCGCGCACTCACGCCGAGCAGGGTTTTTGCCTGATCGAGCCACCAGGCCAGATCTGCGCTGGGCGCACGCAGCTGCTGCCCGAGTTGCGTCGCCACTGCCATTGCGCGCGTCTTGGGATGCAGCGCCGCAAGGACCCGCACATCATGCGCGGCCGCCCAGACCAGTGACACCGGACTGGCCAGCTGCCCGTACGCGCTGCGAATTTCCTCCAGATTGTGTTGATCTGGATCGAGCCCAGCCAAGAGCGCAGCGACGCGCAGGCGCTGCTCGATCGCCGGTCGTTCTGCAGGATTTTCGTAACCGTAAAGCGGGGTGCGCGGTCTGAGGAAAGCACTCTTCCAGGCCGCGATGCGGCCGCTTTCCACCAGGCGGCGAAACACCGCAGCGCGCAGCAACAGGCCACCAGCGCCCACGACACCGGTGCTCAGGCCCAGCGCGGCAAACTGTGGGAGATTCTCCAGAGCCTGCTTGACGCGATTGCGACTGGCACTACGCCACCCAGCATGCGGCATGACTTCGGCCAGGCAATCACCCAGACTCGCCATCAGTATCGGGCTGCTGCCCAGAGTGAGCGCTTCGATCAGACTCTGATCTGCATCGTCGAGCTGCATATAGCGCGACACCAACGCGTGTTCCGCGCTGGGAGTTTTTTGAGTCGGTTCCGCCATGCGATCTCCCAGGCATGCCGATCACGCCATGGATGGCGTGATCGGTTCTTGTCGCCAGTTAAAACGCCTTGATCAGCTCATCAGCAAATTCCGAGCACTTCACTTCCTTGGCGCCTTCCATCTGGCGGGCGAAGTCGTAAGTAACGGTCTTGTTGCCAATGGCCACGTCCATGGCGCGGATGATGGCGTCAGCGGCTTCGGTCCAACCCATGTAACGCAGCATCATTTCGCCGGACAGAATCACCGAGCCCGGATTGACCTTGTCGAGGTTGGCGTATTTCGGCGCGGTGCCGTGGGTGGCTTCGAACACGGCGTGGCCGGTGACGTAATTGATGTTGCCGCCCGGTGCGATACCGATGCCACCGACCTGCGCGGCGAGTGCGTCGCTCAGGTAATCACCGTTGAGATTCAGCGTGGCAATCACGTCGAATTCTTCTGGACGAGTCAATACCTGTTGCAACGTGATGTCGGCAATCGCATCCTTGATGATGACCTTGCCGGCAGCAACCGCGGCTTTTTGTTCGGCATTGGCCTCGGCCTCGCCCTTTGCTGCCTTGGTACGTTCCCACTGATCCCAGGTATACACCTGGTCTGCGAAGTCGCGCTCGGCGAGGGCGTAGCCCCAGTTGCGGAATGCGCCTTCGGTGTACTTCATGATGTTGCCCTTGTGCACCAGGGTCACCGACTTCTGTTTGCTGGAGATGGCGAACTCGATGGCAGCACGAATCAGACGCTCGGAACCGTCCTTGGAAACGGCTTTGATGCCGATGCCGGATGTTTCCGGGAATCGAATCTTGCTGTACTCCTTCGGATACGCCAGTTTGAAGGCTTCGAGAAACTTCTTGTTGGCCTCCGAGCCGGCCTCGAATTCGATGCCTGCATAGATGTCTTCGCAGTTCTCGCGGAAGATGGTCATATCGACTTTTTCCTGATGCTTGACCGGGCTCGGCACACCCTTGAACCAGCGCACCGGACGCAGGCAGACATACAAGTCCAGCATCTGGCGCAGCGCGACGTTGAGCGAGCGGATTCCGCCACCGATCGGCGTTGTCAGTGGGCCCTTGATCGACACCAGATAATCGCGACAGGCCTGCACCGTGGCTTCCGGCAACCAGGTACCGAATTGATTGTTGGCTTTTTCGCCGGCGTAGATTTCCATCCAGTGAATCTTGCGCTTGCCACCATAGACCTTGGCCACTGCGGCATCAAACACACGCACCGAAGCGCGCCAGATGTCGGCACCGGTGCCATCACCCTCGATGAAAGGAATGATCGGGTTGTTCGGCACGCTGAGCACGCCGTTGGCGATGGTGATTTTTGCGCCGTCGGCGGGCACGCTGAGTATTGGTTCGGCCATGGTGTTTCTCCCGGTAATGCGCGCGCCAAAACGGCGTGCAAAGGCGGCCATTGTAGAACGCGGGATGTTTCACCGCACAGCGCCTGCGCTATCGGTGTGCGGGCCGGTCAAACCACCTTTACCGCAAAATCGCGGTGGCGACGCACGTCACGGCAGGCTCCCGCACAGATTGGGACGGAGAACTATTGGTTTCGCGGCCGATCCGAGTGATCTGGCTGGCGACCGGGCAACCATGTCGCTAAGCACGGCGAAAAATCGTCGGTAGGTGTAACCCACCAAGGAGTTACGTCATGCCCACGATTATTCGACTCGTTCTGCTCGCCCTGCTGGCCACGTCTTCGCACGCATTGCAGGCGGCGCAATACCGCGTCGGCGGCGGTGGCGGTGCGTGTCAATTCCCGACGATCCAGGCCGCGATCAATGCAGCGGCCTCGAATCCGGGCTCCGACGACATTCTGATCGCGCGCAATGCTACTTACGGCGCGCAGGCCTTGACCATCAGCGGGCAAACGGTGCGCCTGATGGGCGGTTACGCCGACTGTGTACAGGCCACGCCGGACACCACGCGTACCGTGTTGAGTGGTGCCGGTGGCAGCGCGGTGAGCGTGATCACCGCGCTAGCTGACGCAACCGTTGCACTGCAGGCGTTGACCATTACCGGTGGTGATGAAGCCACCTCGGTGAACGGCTTTGGCGGCGGCATCGACGTTTCCGGCAATGCCTATGTCTCGTTAAAGAATGTCGACGTGAGCAGCAACGCGGCAGGCTTTGGCGGCGGCATCAGTGTGACCGCCAGCGCTGGCATCTTGAACCCATCGCAACTCAGTATTTTTGAAGATGTGGTGATCCGCGATAACGCCGGCAACCACGCAGGCGGAGGCATCTACTGTGCCAATTCCTTGATCAGTATGTTCTGGGCGAACAGCACGATCTACCAGAATCGCGCCGGCTCCAGCACTTCGCTCGACAAACCGGGCGGCGGCATTCGCGCACAAAATTGCCGGATCAAGATTGCCACTTCGAGCCTGGTCGGAACGATCAGCGGCAATACCGCGACCGGCGCCGGTGGCGGTGTCAGCATCACCGGCAGCGACGCCACAATGTCGTTGTACAACAACAATCCGAACACTCCACTCAGCATCATCGGCAACACCGCCAACGGTGTGGGTGGCGGGCTCGATATCCGCGACAGCGCGCAGGTCCACGCATTCGACATCGTGATTGCCGACAACATATCGCGCACCGGCGGCGGCGCGATCTCGCTCTACGACAGCGACGGCAATCGCCGCACCAAGCTCGTGATGCAAGGCACGCTCAATGGTGCGCCGGCAGGCGCAGTGAACTGCGCTGTCAGCATTGATTGCAATCGCATCAGTGGCAATCTCGCGCGCACCGTTGCCGGCGCCTTTTTGCCTGCGGCAGCGATTCGCTTCAGCGGCGATTCGGAAAATGGTTCGAACGGTATCGCCGAGTTTGAACTGTATGGGACGCGACTCACCGGCAACATCGGAGCGTCACTGAGCTACGCCGTTGGCGCCAGTTGGGGACGCTTCGATGGCACGCTGATCGACAACAACGCGGTCAGCATCCATCTGCTGGATATCGACGCAGCGGGAAGCTTTGTAGTAACCAACAGCACGATCAGCAACAACTCGCTTCCCAACGGCGCAGTGATCCGCGGCTTTGCTACCGAGTTGCGGCGCAGCTTGATCTGGCAGCCGGGTCGTGACTTGTTCAGTCATCCGGGCGGCGGCAATAACGGTGCGGGCACCGTCACCTACACGGTGTCCAACAACTTGCATGGGGTCACGCCCGATGCCAGCAATGTGGTCATCGCCAATCCGATGTTTGTCAATGCGGGCGGCGGTGACTTTCATCTGGCCGCCGGAGCGCCGGCGATCGACTATGCGTCGCCCTCGGGTGCGCACAGCCGTGACCGCTTTCCACGCAACATCGATTTGACGCTGGAACCCAATCCGGTGGGCCTTACCCAGGACGCGGGTGCGTATGAGAAACAATCAGACGATGGCTACAACGCCGCGCCGGTGATCACGCTGCCAGCGGCGTCACTGACAGCGGCTGAAGATAGTTTTGTATTCATCAGCGGCTATTCGCTCAATGATCCGAACGGTGACGTTGACGGGCGCTTGGTCATGGGCGTGGCGCGCGCCTTGGGCGGGTTCCAGTCGTTCTGGTTCGGCGATACCTCGTATGTCGAGAGCAGCACCGATCCGGCGGATACTTTCTTTCCGAACAATGTCGCCATCACCGGCCCGATGGATTCGATCACCAATCATCCGATCAACGGCACCGGCGGCAGCTTCTTCTACCCGAAACCGAACGTCAACGGCACGATCGGTATCTCGCTGCAACTGCATGACTTGGGCAACAGCGGATTTGGCGGCAATCTCATCGATAGCGAGGTGATGGTCATCGATGTCGTGCCGGTAAACGACAAGCCGGCATTCAAGGCGAATGTTCCAATCCTGCGCGCTGCGGGTACCAACGGTCTGCAGATCGTCAATCTTGGCGTGCATATCAACGACCTGGTGTTTGGCCCCGCCGACGAATCCGCGCAATCCATCGCTGCTTGGGAATTTGTAGCACTCGTCGACGACGAATTCGGCGTGCTTGCCGGCACTCCGAACCTGACCGGGGACGGTTTTCTCGCTTTTCAGCTTTCCGGCCTTGGCGACTTGGACTGCCAATGCGGCAGCGCCTTTTTCAGCGCCAGGATCCGCGACAACGGCGGCACCGCCAATGGCGGCATCGATACCTCCAGCGCCGAGGTATTTGAAATCCGGGTGACCGCGAACGGACTTTTCGCGAACGGGTTTGAATAGCCGACACACATCGCGTGCCAGTGCGCAAATGTTGGCGGTGTTGCGTGTGCGTGTGCGTGTGCGTGTGCGTGTGTGTTTTCCATTTCAGCGCGTTGCCGGACGTACTCGCAACCCGATTCGAGCCTGATCCATACCTCAACGGAGACCAATGCTATGCGAACGTATCTACAGACTGCATCTGCTGTACTTGGATCAAGCTTACTCGTGCTGCTCGCGGCAACCCATGCCGCAGCGGCGGTGATCACCGTCGGTGGCGACGGCGCATGTCAGTTCAACAATCTGCCGGCCGCGATCGCGCTGACCGACAGCAATGGTCAGGACGACGAAATTCGTCTGGCCAACAATGCGTTGTACACATTCATCGCGGTGCAAAAAACCGACGACGACGAACTGACGATCAAGGGTGGCTACCAGAATTGCGCCAGTGCGAACCTGGCCTTTCAAGACACCACACTGGATGGCAACGGCATGTCCGCGTCGGTGTTGTCGGCGCAACGCGGAAAACTGTTCCTGAAAAATCTGCAGATCACCGGCGGCGCGCCAAGTGGTGAGGGTGCGTTGGGCGGTGGCGTAAGTGTGACGGCAGGAGTGCAGCGCGTCGAATTCTCGAATGTGCGCATCACTGGCAACAGCGCTGGCGATGGTGGTGGATTGTCGATCGCCGGGAAACCGGGAAATCGGGTCATGGTGAAGGCCATGGGCCTGACGGTGGACGACAACCACGCCGACCACAATGGTGGCGGAATGCACCTCGAGTATGCGAATGGCACTGTCGAATCGCTGCTGGTCGAAGGCAACGTTGCCAGCAATGACGGCGGCGGCATATGGATGGGGACCGACG
>JANMSL010000109.1:0-30760 GCA_031389245.1 Lysobacterales bacterium
ACATTGGGCTGTAAATACGAAATGCCATGCGGCAATGTAGCAGTGCCGATCAGGTGAAAATCCGAGGCATAGGCCAGCATGGCGCGGTGCAGTTCAGGTTCGTCGCCGATACGATCGACCAGACGCAGCCACACATGCTGATAAGGCGGTCGCTTCGGGCGTCGGATCTCATCACGTGGATAGACGTGACGGAATTCGAAAGGTCCTTTGTCGGTCAGCCAGCGTTGCATTTTGGCAGGGATGTGGCTGAGTGCGGTGGGTTCGATCTGGTCGGGCGGTTCCAGATCTTCGGGCAACGGTACTTCGGGCATGGAGATCTGATGCTCAGCACCCGGCTCATCGATTTGAAACGAGGCGGCCAATCCAAAAATCTGCTGACCATGCTGAATTGCGGTGACCCGGCGCGTAGAAAAGCTTTTGCCATCGCGTGAGCGCTCGACGTGATAGACAATCGGCGCGTCAATATCCCCGGCGCGCAGGAAGTACGCGTGCAGTGAATGCACGGTGCGTGCCTCCACTGTTCGTTGTGCCGCAGACAGCGCCTGGCCCAGCACCTGGCCACCAAACACGTAACGGGTGCCGATATCGCGGCTCTGGCCGCGGTAAAGGTCGTCTTCCAGGCGCTCCAGCTTGAGCAGTTCGACTAGCTCTTCGACAACAGGGTTGGTCATATCTGCTCGGCACTCATGGATTAGACGGGGATTATGACGGCCGCGACGTCGAATGTGGGAGCTGAAGATGAGTCAGACAAACGCCAGGGCCGGCGTGGTGCCACGGCCGCCTGCGGCAAACCCGCGGACAGGCGCTGCACGGCAATGCGAGTTTGGCCGCGGTCGGGCGCCGTGTTGGCCAAATGCGGTCTTGCTGGCTCAGTCGGCGCTCAACGCGGCGCGGGAAGGTATCCGCTGCAGTCCGAGTGACTCGAATCGCGGCCACGGAAAGTGTTCGCCGGGATCGCGTTTGCGGCGCACCCGCTGCTGGGGGTCGTCGCTGGCTGGCTCGGTGGCCGTATCCAGATCCTCGTGCCCGGCGATGCGCTTTAGGCTTGGAATGTCCCGCTGCAGCCTGTTCAACAGGTTTTCCAGGGCTTCCAACTGCGCAGGGGTGTAGGGCTCGGGCAACATCTGATGGCGCGAATCCAACCAATCTGGATAACGTCCGATATTTACCAGCTCGATGCCGATGGAGCGTGGATTGTACCCGCGCGTATGATGAGCCACGCGCTCGTTTGGCACAAACCGCGAGATGCGTCCGTCACGATCGATGTAATAGTGACCGCTATTGCCACTGCCACTTTCGACGTAGAGGATACGCTCGCCGTATGCGCGCGCCATCGCCAGATCGGGCAGTTCGGTGCAGTGGATGACGACAAGATCGATTTCTTCCACATTGCGCATGGTCAACTGCTCGACATAGGGCAGCGGCCAATGCTCAATGGGAAGATCGATCGCCATGATCTCAATGCATGCTCTGCAGCGCTGCGCAGATATTTGCATCGCTGACGCCGGCGACAATTTCCGCGTGGCCGATGCCACGCCACAGGATCAATCGCAGTTTGCCGCTCTCGACTTTTTTGTCCAGCTGCATCAGCGTGAGTAATTCTGTCGCGCCCAGATCGTCGGGAATGCGCGTTGGAAGTCCGATCCGCCGCAACAGGGACTGTAATCGATCCTCGTGCTGACTCGCCGCCATACCGAGCGCGGTCGAGAGTCGTGCCGCGGTCAGCATGCCGATCGCCACCGCCTCGCCGTGCAGAAACCGTTGGTAACCAGTCGCCGCTTCCAGCGCATGTCCGAAGGTATGCCCGAAATTCAGCAGCGCGCGTTCGCCGCGCTCGTGCTCGTCTGCCTGCACCACGCGCGCTTTGTGGCGCACGCTGGTCTCTATGGCAAATTGCAGTGCACTTGCTTCGCGCGCAAGCAGCGCATCAGCATGAACTTCGAGCCAGTCCATGAAGCTGGCATCGCCGATGGCCGCATACTTGATGACCTCGGCCAAGCCGGCCAATAACTCGCGCTCGGGCAGGGTGCTCAAAGTAGCTGGGTCGATAAATACGGCGCGCGGCTGGTGGAATGCGCCAACCAGATTCTTGCCCTGCGGCAGGTTCACTCCGGTCTTGCCACCAACCGACGAATCGACCATGGCGAGCAGCGTGGTCGGAATCTGCACAAAGGAGATGCCGCGCATCCACAATGCGGCGCAAAAGCCAGCCAGATCGCCGACCACGCCACCACCGAGCGCCACGATGGTGGCATCACGACTCGCGCCGAGTTGCGCAAGCTTGGTCAAGACTTTGCCCACGTTTTCCAGGTTCTTGTGGCTCTCGCCGTCGGCCAGCAGGAAACTCGATGCCGCGTGACGCTCGAGTACATTCATGATCCGGGACAGATAGAGCGGGGCCACTGTCTCATTGCTGATGATCAACACGTGCCGGCCGGAGATCGCGGCGCAAAGCAGGTCGGAGCGCGCAATTACACCGGCTTCAACATGCACCGGATAGCTGCGCTCATCCAGCCTGACTTCGATAATTGACATCAGGCAGCCACCGAATGCCGGACCCAGGCCTGATCGAGCGCGTGTTTGGCGCGCTGCGCGCTGCGACCAACCGATCCGTTCTCGGGCTGCAGCATGAGATCAGCGATGCTCTCGTAGAGCGGGCCGCGCAGTTGTGCCATCGCGGTCAGGCGTTCGCGCCGATCCGGCGCGCGCAGCAGCGGTCGACGATTGTCGCGCGCCAGCCGTGACATCTGCTGCGTTACGCTTACGGGCAAGTAAAGCACGAACCCATTGCGTTGCATCAGTTGACGGTTTTCTTCGTCGAGGATGGCGCCACCGCCGGTGGCCACCACCACTCCGCGCATGTTTGCAAACTCGGCCAAAAGCCGGGTTTCGCGCACACGGAAGCCCGGTTCGCCCTCGACTTCGAAAATAAGGCTGACGCTCACGCCGGTGCGTCGTTCCAATTCCTCGTCCATGTCCATGAACGGCAGCTCGTAATGGTCGGCAATACGTCGCCCCACGGTGCTCTTGCCTGCGCCCATGGGTCCAACGAGGAAAAGGTTTGGGCTGGGGTTCATGTCTGATTCGAGGCCGCTTGCAGATCGATGCTATTGACCAGAGTCGATGAAGTCCATAGTGGCTGGGCCGAACGCTCACAGTATTCAGGCAATTCCCTGGTGTCCTTGCGTGTTCCGGTGTCGGCGGCGTCCTGCTAGCATCGCGCGTCTTTGCAGGCAGTGGTCTTCCATGATTCGCTTTGCGTTGGTATTTCTCTTACTGGTGGGTGTGCTGTTCTGGCTCAATGTACTCGGGCCCGTGCAACAGAACGTGGTGCTTCCGTTCACGTCGGGATTGGCCTGGGTCTGCACCAGCCTGATTCACCTATTCGATGACAACGTCACCACCGTGGGCAAGGTTATTTCCGCGCCCGGAGGCTGGGCCGTCTCGATTGAAGCGGGCTGCAATGGTGTCGAGGCAGTGCTCATTCTTGCCTCGGCGATCTTTGCCTTTCCCGCACCGTGGAAGCATCGCCTGATCGGTTTCGGTCTCGGCTTTCTGGCCATTCAGGGCCTCAATGTTGTGCGCATCATCAGTTTGTTCTACATCGGATTGTGGGAGCGCAACGCCTGCGTTCCAGGCGCCGAGTGCCACACCGTCTGGTTCGAGTGGTTTCATCTGTACCTATGGCAGGCCTTAATCATTCTGGACGCTCTCGTCGTCTGGCTGATCTGGCTGCGCTATTTGCCACGTCCTGTGGCGCGTCGTGTCGTCTCCGCCTGATCGACCGTTGCGGGTACTGATGGTCGGGTGCGGGGACCTGGGGTCCCGCATCGCGCGGGGCTTGTTGGGCGCTGGCGCAACGATGCACGCATTGACCCGCCGCCCCTTGGCCTTACCTGAAGTGACCTCGCTGTGTGGCGATGTGACGGATTTTTCTTCCTTGCCCGAGCTACCACCCGAGCTCGACGAATTGGTTTATTGCCTTACTCCGGTCAGGCGCACTGAGCAGTATTATCGCCTCGCCTACGTGCAGGGCCTGTCCAATGTGCTGGCGAGACTGCGCGGTAATGCGCTGCCAAGAATTACCTTCATTTCCAGTACTGCCGTGTATTCGGCTGCGGGCTCCTGGGTAGATGAATCGAGCGTCTGTGCACCAGAAGAATTCAACGGACGAGTGCTGCTTGAAGCAGAACAAGTTGCCATAGTCGCGCAAGCCTGCGCGCGAGTGCTGCGGCTGGGCGGAATTTATGGCCCAGGACGCGAGTCGTTGATTCGCAATGTGACTGAAGGCAGGCCAATTTCGGCGCGGTCACTCGACTGGGGAAATCGCGTTCATGTCGATGATGCGGCGGCCGCTGCCTGCCATCTCATTCAAATCCGCGCCGGCGGTGTGTTCAATCTGGTAGACAACATGCCGGCATCTGCCGCGGACGTGATGGACTGGATTGCGATCCAGCTCGGCCTGTCAGCGCTGTCACGACCTGAGTCGGGCAGCGAGACGCAGGGCCGACGGGTGAAAAACGCAAAACTATTAGCCAGCGGATTCACTTTCCGCTATCCGGATTTTCGTGCCGGGTACGCCAGTCTGTTGCCGCAGTAGGGAACCTCCGACCAAGTCCAGAGCCGTGATAGCCCCCTGTGTCCGGGGGCGAAAAACCACAGATTTTGACCAGCTCCGCTGTTGAAAGCGGGGGTTGGCTAGCAATAAGCAATGTGGCGAAGACGAAGGGGTGACTTGTTCAGACCTGACCTTAGGCGAACGAGTCCCATCGATTGGGCATCTGGGGATCGCTTTCTTGCAACACGAAGTAATTAAGGTGACAACAGGCATACGCGGTGCATTAGACTCAGAAACCCATCCCGGGCTATCAGTCGATAGGAGCACGCGTCATGGCAGCAGATGTGGCGAAAGTGATTGAAGTTACCGCAGCGTCGTCCAAGGGCCTGGAAGATGCAATTCAGTCGGGATTGAAGAAAGTCGCCAAAACAGTGCGCAATATCAAGGGCGCATGGGTCAACGACATCAACGTCATCACCAGCGATGATGGCAAGGTTACCGAATGGCGCGTGAACATGAAGGTCACCTTCATTATTGGCTGATTCTGCCGGTCGCATGCCCGCAAAGCCCAATGTGCCGGGCTTCACAACGTCGCGTGCATGGCCTATCTTTGGCCCGGTGCCGATGGCACCGAAACATTTAATCCGAGTCGAAGGTGGCTATGGCAGCAGCGACAGTAGTGGTTGGTTTGCTGGAAGACGATCAGGATCAGGCTGATTTGATCCGAGTCTGGTTGGAGGCGGCTGGCTATCAGGTGCGCTGGTATGCCGACAGTAAGGAATTCCGCCGCAAGCTGGGCGCGGAATCTATCGACATTCTGTTGCTGGATTGGAACCTCGGCACTCAAACTTCGGGCCTGGAAGTGCTTGAATGGATGCGGCAATCGGCGCACCAGCGCTTGCCTGTGGTGTTCCTGACCGCGCGCACGTCCGAAGAAGACATTGTCACTGGGCTGCAGGCTGGGGCCGACGACTACGTACTCAAACCAGCCAAGCAAGCCGAACTGCTGGCGCGTATCCAATCGGTTTTGCGGCGTACAGGTGTGAACACACAATCTGCTTCGTGGATCAGCGAGGTTGCTCCCTATCAGATCGACATGGATCGACGCAGCATCGTGATCAACGGTGAAACGGTTGAATTGACCGACCGTGAATTCGATCTCGCGTCTTATTTATTCCGTCGCCACGGCCGCATAGTCAGCCGTGAAGCTTTGTTGGAAAATGTGTGGAATCTGAGCGGTGACGTCAACACGCGTACGGTCGATACGCATGTCAGTCGGCTGCGCAAGAAGCTGCAGCTGGCGGGCGAACATGGATGGGCGCTGAGCGCGGTCTATCAACACGGGTATCGACTGGAATCGCTCAAATAGCCGGGCCCGATTTCGATATGCGGCTGCGCTCAAAACACAACGAGAGTCATTTCGGTGTGGTTGCGTGAGGTGAACCGCCGCGCAGGTTGTTAGCCTTGGCAGCCTATGAAACCGCTGAACAAGTCCGGAGCCCAGATAGCCCCCTGAGTCAGGGGGCGAAAAACCGCAGGTTGACCAGCTGCGCTGTCAGGAGCGACCAGCTGCGCTGTTGAAAACAACCAGCTGCGCTGTTGAAAGCGGGGGTTTGGCAAGCAATAAGCAGTGTGGCGAAGACAAAGTGGTGACTTATTCAGACCATCCCGGCGAATTGATGCCAGGGGTCGCGGTTCGGCTCGACTTTCGTGGAATCTACCTTGGTCCGGTCAGTCGGCCGGTTTTTTCGGTGGTCGACAACACGATAATGCCCAGCAGGGTCTTATGATCAGCCTGTCCGCTGGCGATTCAGGTGAAGTGCGTCAGGCGGCGGTGCAAGTGGGAAGCCCAGCATCTCGCCAAACCCAGCAAAATTGGACATTGTGTGTGCCCTGTTCGTGCGGCACCGAGAAACCGACGTGATTGACACCGAACTTGATCCCGAAATTCTGCACACTTTTCAACAGCTGCAGTCCAACGCCTTTGACGTCGGCGAACCGGATCCAACTGCAATGACCTTGGCTACGGCGGATCAGGCAGGGCGCGTTTCGTTGCGTGCGGTGCTGCTCAAGCAGGTTGATCCGCGCGGCTTCGTGTTCTACACGAATCTTGAGAGCAATAAAGGTAAGCAGTTGGCCTGCAACCCGCGTGCCGCGTTGTGCTTCTTGTGGATGCGTGTGCGCAACCAGGTGCAGGTACGTGTCGAGGGGGAAGTAGAGGCGGTGGCAGACGTGGAGGCAGATGCATACTTCATCACACGTCCGCGCGAAAGCCAGATTGGCGCCTGGGCTTCAATGCAATCGCAGACCCTGCCGGACCGAGCAACATTCGATACGCGGATGCGCCACTTCGAAGCACAATTTGAAGGCGGCGCAGTGCCAAGACCTCCGTTCTGGTCGGGTCGACGTGTGCGCCCGGACATGGTTGAGTTCTGGTACGGCGCGCGCTATCGACTGCATCAGCGCGATCGCTGGGAGCTCGTTGACGCGCTCTGGCAACGCCGACTGTTGTACCCGTGAACAGCGGCGATGCCTCCGCGCAAGCGCGGCCTCCTCACGGCGCTGTCAGGTATCCCGAGCGCATCGTCTGCCTGACGGAAGAACCGACCGAAGTGCTCTATGCGCTGGGTGAGCAGCAGCGTATCGTGGGCATCTCCGGATTCACCGTGCGACCACCCCAAGCACGGCGCGAGAAGCCCCGGGTTTCAGCGTTCACCAGCGCCCGAATCGAACGAATCCTGGCCTTGTCCCCGGATTTGGTGATTGGTTTCTCGGACATTCAGGCCGATATCGCAGCTGCCCTGATCCGAGCCGGCGTCGAGGTCTGGATCAGCAACCATCGCTCGGTTGCCGGCATTCGCGCCTACATCCTGCGTCTCGGCGCCATGGTCGGAGCGTCCGCTGCTGCAGCCGCCTATCTGGCCCAGATCGATGAACACATTGCGTCAGTTTCTGCCCGTGCGGCGCTGATGCCGCGACGGCCGAAAGTCTATTTCGAGGAATGGGATGAGCCGATGATCAGCGGCATCCTCTGGGTATCAGAGTTGATCGAGATTGCCGGGGGCGATGACATTTTTCCCGAGCGCGCACGTTCCTCGCTGGCCCGGGGGCGAATCGTCGCCGATCCTTCCGATGTGATCCGTGCGGCGCCCGACCTGATCTTGGGTTCGTGGTGTGGCAAGCGTTTCAAGCCGCGGCAGGTCATTGAGCGCGCTGGATGGGCAGCGATTCCCGCGGTCAGGAACGACTGCGTATGGGAAATAGCGTCGTCAAATATCCTACAGCCCGGCCCAGCGGCACTGACCGACGGGCTGAGCAGTCTGTTGGCAGCGATGGAAGCATGCGTTAGCCAAAACGTGCAATAGGCCACGACCGGCATGATTCGTGCTAAATCACATCACGACGTTGCTGCAACCAACTGGCGGCGTTCACCTTTTTCCACAATTTCACGGACACTTCGTTGGACAGATCTGGTACCAGCGCCACGGGTTCCCCGCGACTCGTGCAATGGTGGACGAGGTTGGTCGCCATTGCCGACCAGCGTCGCAATGCGCTGTTGGCACTGCGTAGTCGACTGCTGTTGCTGATCCTGCTGCTCATTGTGACCTGTTTGTCGGCTTTGGTGATTGGCGAGTTGCAGTGGGGTCAAAGTGATCAGTGGATGATCCTGAGTGGCATGTTGGTATTGTTGATGTTGGCGACTTTCGATTATGCGCGCTCAGGCCGTTACGAGATTTACAGCCAGCTGCTCATCGGTGCGCTCACCGCTCTGGTTTTGATGCTGGTCGTCGCGTCAGGGGGACAGACACGCGCACCTCAGATCTGCCTTCCGACCATTGCAGTGCTGGCCGCAATGCTTTTGCCGACCCGATCCGCATTGACTTGGGCGACCATCATGTTGCTGGGCCTCGCGCTCAGTTTTTACCTGCGTAGTACTTCTGCGCCGGTGTACCTACCGTTGAATCCGCGCTGGCTGGATAGCGCAGTCGAACGCATGGCAGCGCTTTTGGTGATCGTGTCGGTGCTCATCGGCGTGTGGTGCAACGGACTGATCGAACGAATGCACGAGCGTTTGTCCACTGAGGTCTCGGGACTGGCCGAGTCCAGGGCCCGCTGCGAGAAGGCCGAGCAACGCCTTGAGCACTACGTGGACATGGCGTCCGCTTGGTTTTGGGAAACCGATGATCAGCATCGGATGGTGTATCTGTCCGCGGGATTCGAGCGCTCTACAGGCATCAGCCCAAAGCATGCGCTTGGCTTGACCCCGGCCCAGGTCATGCAAGTCCGCTATCCCAACAACACGGCATCCGATGGCATCATGGTACCAATGCTGGAACGTCGTGGATTCAAAGATCAGCTGTTGTCGTGGCACGAGCCGATGACTGGCGTGCTTAGCCACTATGCGAATTCGGCATCACCGGTGTTCGATGCGCATGGGGTGTTCCGTGGCTTTCGTGGACGCGTGATCAACGTCAGTGAGCGTAACGAAACGGTGCGACAGGTACGCGAGAGCGTGCAGGGTGACTTTCTGACCGGCTTGATGAGTCGCGGTGGCATGCTTGAATCGCTGGATCGCGCATTGATGCGCGTGCGTGATTCGGAACTTGTCGGTTGGTGGATTCAGATCGATCTTGATCAGTTCCACGAGGTAAACACCCGTCTGAACTATGCACAGGGTGATTCCTATCTGAAACGCTTTGCACGCGCGCTGTCAGAGATGGCGACGCGCCCCGATTCACTGGCACGCATGGATGGCGATGAGTTCGGCATGCTGCTGTTGGGTGTCAGCAGAGAGCAGGTACAGGACGTGGCCACCAATATCCTGGGCATGTCGCGGGGGCTGCGCATGGAGTTTCTCGGGGCAGAAGCGCGCGGCAGTGCAAGTTTGGGTGTGGCTCGATTCTCGAGCGCATCACCCAGCGTGGGTGCGATTCTTTTGGCGGCGAACGAAGCGTGCCAGCAGGCCCGCGGCGCGGGTGGAGCGCGCGCGGTATTTGCGGGTTGAATCACCGGCATCACCGTATGCAGGCGGCACCCAGTTCTGCCACTTGACAGGCCATCTGTCCGGCCGACTCCGCCTTTTCACTGGACGCATTGCCCTGGCGCGCACGCTGATAAACGCCTTGCGCAATGGCCGCGAGGCGAAAGAAGTTGAATGCGAGATGGAACGGCCAGTCCCGCCCGGGAGTGGAACCAGCGAGCTCACCGTACAGCTTGATCAGCGTCTCTTCATCGGGAATTCCCAGCGCCTCGCGGTCCATTCCGGCGAGGCCGGAGAGCACCGGATTTCTGGGCAGCCGCAGCGCCATGCAGAAATATCCAAGATCGGCATGAGGATGCCCGAGTGTGGATAGTTCCCAATCGACAACGGCAAGCACGCGGGTCTCGCCACGCGCGAACATCATGTTGTCGAAGCGGAAATCGCCATGCACCAGCGCGATGCAGCCGTCGTCCTCGGGGCAGTGGCTGGGGAGCCAACTCAAAAGGTGCTCCATCGCGGCCACGGTGCTGGTTTCGGATGCCCGATACTGTTCGGACCAACGCTTGATCTGGCGCGCGAAGTAGTTGCCGGGGCGTCCAAAGTCGGCGAGTCCGCGGGCATTGATATCGACACGATGGATTGCAGCCATGGTGGCGATCGCCGACTGGTAATAAGCGGCGCGCGCCGGCACCTCGTGCTTGGGCAGGGCGGGGTCCCAGTGCACTTCGCCGTCGACGAAAGACATCAGGTAAAACATCGAACCGATGACGGTTTCGTCGCTGCACAGGTGCAATGGTTCTGCGACCGGAACGCCCTCGCCGTAAAGCGCTGTCAGCACCCGATACTCGCGGTCCACCGCATGCGCAGACGCAAGAATGTTGCCTGCGGGTTTGCGCCGCAATACCAGTTTGCCGCTTTCGGTTTGCAGCAGATAGGTAGGATTTGACTGTCCATCGGCGAACTTGGAAGCAGAGAGCAGCGTGCCAAACCCGGGCAGCACGCGCGCAAGATAAGCGCCGAGTGCGTCCAGCGGCAGGGTGTGGCGTGGTGACTGGGGTGCCTGGTTGGTATTCACGTATGCGCAGACTCAGGAAACTCAAAAATGCGACCAGAGCTGTCGCTCTGCATGTTGCGCAAGATGCGGCAGCGTGTTCCAGGTGCGCATTCTAAGGTGTCCGTCGCGCCAGACAAATTCACTGATGGCGCTGTTCATCAGGCTCAGATTGAAGTCGATTGTGCGCGTATCGCTGACTTCAAGCGCTGCCTGGGCCAGCTTCGCAATCACGCCGCCGGAGCTGACCAACAGCACACGCTCGCCCGGCCGCGATTCTTCCAATAGGCGCTGACGAGCACGTGCGACACGTGCATCAAACGCCTTCCAGCCTTCGGCCAGTCGGTGTTCCAGGTCGCCGGCCGCCCAGCACTGCAACGCTGAAGCCAGAAATCTCGAAACCCCAGCGCGATCGGATTTGGCCGGCATGCGACCGGCAAATTCTGGATGGTGGGGAAACTCGGCGAGATAGCTCTCGATAACCGCGCCATGGTCGAACTCGTTGAAATCGGTGTCAAACCTGGCTCGTGGCAGATCGCGCTCGACGCCTTGGAAGGCCAACTCGATTGCGCTCAGCGTTTGGCGATGGCGATGCATGTCGCCGCACAACACACGATCAAACCCAAACTCCGGATCACTGGCGAGAAAATGGCCCAGGCGCATTGCCTGATCCTCGCCTCGAGTTGACAACACATCGTAGTGGTCGGCATCAAACGATGCCTGCGCGTGACGGATGGCGAGAAGGGTAATCATCTCAAAGCCCGCTCAACTCAGCAGTCCGGTGAAGCCGATATAGGACAGTGAATACTGGATCAGCCTGATCAACAACAATACCCACAGGGGTGAGAGATCGATGCCCGGAAAATGCGGTGGAAGCCTACGGAAAGGACGCAGGATCGGGTTGCTCAGGGCTGCAATCAACTCGACCAGCGGATGGCTGCGATCCGGTGCGAACATGCTCATCAGCGCACCGATCAAAATGGTCCAGAAATACAGGCTGAGCACAAAATGGATCAGCGTTGCGGTTCCATAAAACAGCACGTGCAACAAATCCACAGTGGAGCCAACCAGCCACAGGATCATTGCTGCGATCAGCGTGGCCAGAAGCCAGGCCACCATTACCCCGGCCACGCTGACTGCGCGCCAGTTCGGCACAATGCGGGTCAGCGGCACCAACAGCGGATTGGTCGCCTGATAGATCATCTGGCAGATCGGATTGCGAAATCGTGCGCCGGCCAGCGGCAACAGCACACGCAACACGAACAATCCAAGAACAAGTCCGGAAATCGCTTGGACAATGATCAGCCCAGCACCGCTCAGGTAGCCCATGGCTCAGCCCCCGAATTCGGCGGCGAGTTCGTGCCCGCGTTGCGTGGCGCGCGCGATCGCCCTACTCACAATACCCCGCAGCTGTTCACTCTCGAATACTTCCAGTGCAGCCTGTGTCGTGCCGTTGGGTGAGGTGACGCGCTGCCGTAGCGTATGCGGCGGCTCGCTCCCTTCGTGCGCCATTCGTGCAGCACCAAGTGCCGTCTGCAGCACCAGCTTGCGTGCGGTGTCTGGGTCCAGACCCTGTTCGATCCCCGCGTCGATCATCGACTCCATCAACAGAAAGAAATAGGCCGGGCCGCTTCCGGAAACGGCAGTGACGGCATCCATCAATGACTCCTGGTCGATCCATGCTGTTTCGCCGGCTGCACCTAGAATTCGCTCGGCCAGCGTACGTTGCGATGGAGTGACGGCGGCATTCGCATAGAGCCCGCAGGCGCCAGCGCCGATCAGCGCGGGTGTGTTGGGCATGGCCCGCACCAGCGCCGCGTCCGGGCCCAGCCAGTGCGCAAAGTTGGATGAGCGGATTCCGGCGGCGATGGATATGTACAGTGGCGGGTTGGCAGCATCGGCTCGCGCAAGATTGCGACAGACGTCCGCCATGTTCTGGGGCTTGACCGCCAGCACTACCACTTCTGCTCCGGCTACGGCGCGCAGATTATCCGATTCGACAATGATGCCGAGATCGCGCGCGAGTGCTTCGCGTTGCGCCACCAGCGGCTCCGCGACGCGCAGACTGGACGGCGCCTGGCCTTTGGCGATCAGTCCGCCAATCAGGCTGCGCGCCATGTTGCCGCCACCAATGAAAGCGATTTGAGACATTTATCTACCTGTATCCAGTATTCGAGATCAAACGGGTCGCGCTGTGGCAGGCCGAACGCCAAATAGCGCAGATCCTATCCGAACCATAGTGGCACCTTCGCCAATGGCAAGAGCAAAATCTTCTGACATACCCATGCATAGCGTGTCGGCTTGGGGATGCATTTCCCTGATACGCTCAAACAAGCGACGCATCTCGGCGAAGTCCTGACGCCTCCGGTTCGGATCCGGCCACGGTGCTGGAATCGCCATCAGTCCACGCAGTTGCAATCTGGCACTGACTTCGATCAGTCGCGCCAACTCTTCAATCATTCCGGGCACGCACCCCGACTTGCTGGACTCGTCACTGATGTTCACCTGGATCAGCAGGTTCAACGGCGGTCGATCCTGCGGTCGCTCACGCGCCAGTATCGGTATCAACTTCGCGCGGTCAATAGATTGCACCCAATCAAAGTGTCGCGCGGCTTCGCGACACTTGTTCGATTGCAGTGGGCCAATCAAGTGCCACTCCAAATCGAGGTCGGTCAACTGGCTCTGCTTGGTTACAGCTTCGTGAACATAGTTTTCGCCGAATCGGCGCTGCCCGAGCAGCGCGAGGTCACGAATCGCAGATGCGGGCTGCAGCTTGCTCGCCGCGACCAGCCAGGCGTCGCGTCCAGCGGCTGCGGCATGGATTGCGCCACGCACTTTGTCAAACTGGACATCCATTCCCTTGATCATCGACAACCTGCTTTCATGGCGGACAATCGGGCTATACTCCAAGCGCTTTGGCGCCGGGCCGATTCCCGCATTCTAGCGGCAGAGTGCGCCCCGGAGCCCGTAACCAGACAGAACGGAGCCGTGAATGGATATCGCTGAGCTGCTTGCTTTTTCGGTCAAGAACAAGGCCTCCGACCTGCACCTGTCGGCTGGCTTGCCACCGATGATCAGGGTTGACGGCGACGTACGCCGTATCAACATTCCGGCACTGGATCACAAGTCCGTGCATGCGCTGGTCTACGACATCATGTCCGACAAGCAGCGCCGCGATTACGAAGAATTTCTCGAGTGCGACTTCTCGTTCGAGATCCCGGGCCTGGCAAGGTTTCGTGTCAATGCATTCAATCAGAACCGCGGTGCCGGCGCGGTGTTTCGTACCATTCCTAGCCAGATCATGTCGCTCGAGGACCTCGCAGCGCCGAAGATTTTCAAGGAGCTGATCGATCAGCCGCAAGGACTGGTGCTGTGTACCGGTCCTACCGGTTCGGGCAAGTCGACCACGCTCGCGGCCATGGTCGACCACATCAACAAGAATGAGTACGGACACATTCTCACGGTCGAAGATCCGATCGAGTTTGTGCACACCGCGCAGAAGTGCCTGATCAATCAGCGCGAAGTGCATCGCGACACGCACGGTTTCAATGAAGCCCTGCGATCGGCTCTGCGTGAGGATCCCGACTACATTCTGGTTGGCGAAATGCGCGACATGGAGACCATCCGGCTGGCCTTGACCGCCGCGGAAACCGGGCATCTGGTGTTCGGCACTTTGCATACATCATCCGCTGCAAAAACCATTGACCGCATCATCGACGTGTTTCCGGCCGGTGAAAAGCCGATGGTCCGCTCGATGCTGTCGGAGTCTTTGCGCGCGGTGATTTCGCAGTCGTTGTTAAAGAAAGTCGGCGGCGGGCGTGTCGCTGCGCACGAAATCATGGTGGGCATTCCAGCGATTCGAAATCTGATTCGTGAAGACAAAGTTGCGCAGATGTATTCGTCGATCCAGACCGGCGCACAGTACGGCATGCAGACCCTCGATCAGTGTCTGCAGGACTTGGTCAAGCGTGGTTTGATCACGCGCGTCCAGGCCTCAAGTTACGCCAAGGACAAACGTCTGTTCGAATAGGGTGATCAGCGTGAAAGGCACAAACGCGCTGGAAACGATTGTTCTCTCTCCGATGTTCGGCGAGGGCTGGGAAGGGGTTAGGCAAGCCGCACATGGCTTTCAGGTTGTGTGGTGCGGTACCCCGCTATGAAAGTCAGGCTGGAAGCCCGATCACGCTTTGGGTGGTGGGTCGCGGGTAGATTGGTCTGCGTTTGAGCGACACGTTTCCGGCCATGCATTGAGGGCAATCCGATGAGCAGCGTAGATTTCACATCCTTTCTGAAGCTGATGGTGCACAAGAAGTCTTCGGACTTGTTCATCACCGCTGGCATCGCGCCCTCGATGAAGGTGAATGGACGCATCGCGCCGATCACTCAGGTTCCGCTGACACCTCAGCAGAGCCGCGACATGGTGCTCAACGTAATGACGCCCTCGCAACGCGAGGAGTTTGAAAAGACGCATGAGTGCCAGTTCGCCATTTCGCTGCAAGGTGTCGGTCGCTTTCGTGTCAGCTGTTTCTACCAGCGCAACCAAGTGGGCATGGTATTGCGCCGTATCGAAACCAAGATTCCGTCGGTCGAAGAACTGAACCTGCCGCCGGTGATCAAGACGCTGGCGATGACCAAGCGCGGTCTGATCATGTTTGTCGGCGCTACCGGCACCGGCAAGTCGACGTCATTGGCGGCGATGATCGGATATCGCAATCAGAATTCAACCGGCCACATCATCACTATCGAAGACCCGATTGAATTCGTGCATAAGCATGAAGGCTGCATCATTACCCAACGCGAAGTCGGGATCGATACCGATAGCTGGGAAAATGCATTGAAAAACACTTTGCGTCAGGCGCCAGACGTCATCCTGATCGGCGAAGTGCGCACCCGCGAAACCATGGAACACGCGATCGCCTTTGCCGAAACGGGTCACCTCTGCCTGTGCACTTTGCACGCCAACAATGCCAACCAGGCGCTGGATCGCGTGTTGCATTTCTTCCCCGATGATCGCAGACCACAACTATTGATGGACCTCTCGCTCAATCTGAAAGGCGTGGTTGCGCAGCAGCTCATTCCGACACCGGACGGCAAAGCGCGTCGCGTCGCGATGGAGGTTTTGCTCGGCACGCCGCTGGTGCAGGACTACATCCGAGACGGCGAAGTGCACAAGCTCAAGGAGGTGATGAAGGAATCAACCAACCTTGGCATGCGTACCTTCGACCAGAGCCTGTTCGAGCTGTACCAGGCTGGTGAAATCAGTTATGAGGATGCATTGCGGCACGCCGATTCGGCCAATGAAGTACGCCTCAAGATCAAACTGGCACAGGGCGGAGACGCACACACCCTGTCGCAGGGTCTCGATGGCGTGGAGCTGATCGAGCAGTAAGTCAGCTATTCGCAATGAGTCGGCAATGGCAATCAGGCGGTGCGTCCGCGCGTCCACTGTTGGGGCCAATGTCGCTGGTTCAGGTAGCGCAGGCAGCTCACCGCAGGCGCGAGTCGTGCATGTTTGCCCGCTGAGCGCGTTGAACTGTGGCACTGCCAGCGCGCTCAGCGGCCTTTACATCGCGCCCAGCAGCCTGGCCATCACCGCCATGCGCACGGCTACACCGTTGCTGACTTGCTCAAAAATCACCGACTGGGCGCCATCCGCTACAGCATCAGTGATTTCCACACCGCGATTGATCGGTCCCGGATGCATGACGATTGCGTCCGGCTTGGCCAATGCCAGGCGTGCATCATTCAGCCCCCAGGATTCGGCATAGTCGGCGTCGGTCGCGATCAACGCGGCCTGCATCCGTTCTTTCTGCAGCCTCAGCATGATAATGACGTCGGCACCGGTAACTGCTTCGTAAACGCTGGATGCGATCGTACAGCCCAGTTCTTTAGCATCGTCGGGCAGCAGGGCGGAGGGGCCAGCCAGACGAATTTCCCCGGTGCCGAGAAGCCGCAACGCGTGAATATCCGAGCGCGCGACACGTGAGTGCAAAATATCGCCGATGATGGCCACAGTCAGTTGCGAAAAGTCAGGCTTGTGACGGCGGATGGTGAAGGCATCGAGCAGTCCCTGCGTGGGATGCGCATGGTTGCCGTCGCCGCCGTTGACGATGACGACACCAGGCGCGGCATTGCGCGCCAGAAATTCCGGCGTGCCATTCTGCGTGTGGCGCACCACGAACAGGTCACAGCGCATCGCTTCCAACGTGCGCAGAGTGTCCAGCAGGGTCTCGCCCTTCTTGGTACTCGATGCCGCTGCATCAAAATTTACTACGTCTGCCGACAGTCGTGTGGCGGCGAGCTCAAAGCTGGTTCTGGTCCGTGTCGACGGTTCGAAAAACAGGTTGACCACGGTACGTCCGCGCAGGATGGGTAGCTTGTTGACCGCTCGGCCGGCCATCACGCTCAACGCTTCAGCGGTATCCAGCAAATCGACGATGTGCGCGGCCGACAACCCCTCCAGGGTAATCAAGTGCCGAAGTTGGCCGGTCTGGTCGATCTGCGGGTCATGCATGTTGCACGTGCCTGGCGGGGCGCTGGTTGATCAGTTCTAGGCGCAATGGGTCGGGGCCGCGCAGCTTCAGAGTGCTGTCGGCGGGCAATGCCAACTCGGCCCCGACCGCGTCTGCCTCAATCGGAAGTTCGCGCCCATCACGGGCGACCAGAACCGCGAGCGTGATGCTGGCCGGGCGCCCATAGTCAAAAATTTCGTTGAGCGCCGCGCGAATGGTGCGCCCGGTGTACAGCACGTCATCAACCAACACGACGTGGCGGCCTTCGATTGACCAGGGCAGTCGCGTCGGTGACAACGCGGCGGCAAGACCAGAGCGCGCGAAGTCGTCGCGATAAAAGCCGATGTCGAGTACGCCGATCGGCGACTCGATCCCGATCCTGGCGAGCAGTGCCTGGGCCACCCACACACCACCGGTCTGTATGCCGATGACAACGGGCGCGTCGCTGGTGCGTCGAGCCATGCGTGCACGAACGCCGGTGGCGAGTCGATCGAGCAAGTGCTGGGCATCTGGCAGCGCTGGGGTTCGCATCTACTTTATTGCTCCGCGTCGGTTGTGCTGGTCGAATCGTGACGTGGAAGGTGCGCCAGATAGCTCTCCACGATCATGCGTGCTGCCTGTGCGTCGAGCAAGGCTGCGTCCTTGCGCCGTGCTTGGCCACGGCTGCGCGCCAGTGAAAAAGCACTTTCAGCCGCGCGTGAACTGTAGCGTTCATCGTGTTCGTGTACCGGCAATCCGAAGCGGTCTTGCAGCGCGCGACCAAATGCCCGCGCGGCGCGACTGGCGGGTTGCTCTTCGCCGGAAATGGTCAGGGGCAGGCCGACCAACAGTTGCGCCGGACGCCACTCGCGCACCAACTTGTCGACTGCCGACCAGTCTGGGCCATGGCTGCCATTGCCCAGTACCGCCAGAGCGGTAGCGGTTCCAGTGATGCGCTGGCCCACGGCTACGCCAATCCTGCGGCCGCCGTAGTCGAAACCCAGAACCACCGCGCCGGACTCAAGCATGGCCCACCGATGGAGTGATTTGCCGGATATCCACACCCAGCAGCGCCGCAGCCGCCTGCCAACGATGTTCCAGCGGGATGTCAAACAGAATGGCTGGATCGCGCACCTCGGCAGTGAGCCAGGCATTTTCTTTCAGCTCTTGCTCGAGTTGCCCGGCGTCCCAGCCTGCATAACCCAACGCCAGCAGGGCGCGCGCCGAAACGCCTTGTCGTGACAGTGCCTCCAGAACATCGCGCGAGGTGGTAACGCTAAGTTCGTCATTGATCCGAAAGCTGGAATCCCAGGGCTGCAGGCCAGTGCCAATCGCACTATGCAATACGAACCCGCGTTCCTGCTGCACCGGGCCGCCGATCAGGACCTGTACTTGATCGAGCCGCTCGGCCTGCGCGTCAATCCGCATCTGCCGCAACACGTCGCTAAACGACAAATCGGCGCTACGGTTGATCACCAGACCCATGGCACCTTGCTCGTTGTGCTGGCAGACATAGGTCACCGAACGATGGAAATTCGGATCCTGCAGCGCCGGCATGGCAATGAGCAGGTGATTGGTCAACCAGTTGAGAGTGGCCATGGGGCGAATTGTAAGCGAAGCCTCACGCGAGGCACACCCATTACCGACAAGCACTATTGCCGATCAGTGGCAAGATGCGCAGAACGCTCAGTTGCCGCGCAGCACTTCGCCAGGAAGCCATTGCCAGGTGCGGGTGATGTGCAGCACGTCAATATTGTCATCGTTCTTGGGCAGTGGCGGGTAGGGCGCACCCATTTCGACCACTCTGCGTGCAGCGAGATCGAGAAAATCGTGGCCGCTGCCCTGGATCATTTCGATCGACTCCAGAGTGCCGTCGCGGCGCACTGCGGCAGTTAGCAGCACATTACCTGAGACACCAAGCCGCTTTGCCTGTTCCGGATAATTGACGGTGCCGAGCCGCTCGATTTTCGCAACCCAGGCGCGCATGTAGGCTGCATATGCGTACTCGCGCGTATTGGCGGAAACAAATTTTCGCTTTGGACGCTTGGCGTAAAGGCTTCGTTCGCGGTCCACTTCAGCGCTCAGACGTGCCATCTCCATGCTGCGTTCGATTAACTCCTGAGAAGTCAGGCGTTTCAGTTCCGGGGTTTCTGGTCGTGCCCGGTCAAGTCTTTGCACGGTGAAATCGGCATCGCCTCCGGATAGCACGGACGCCGCCGTGGCGGGCTGCGGACGCGGCGCCCCAGCATGCTGTGGCAAGGGCGCCAAGCCCTCTGTATTTTTCGGGATCGGGCCAGAGACATAGTCGCGAGGGCGTTTGGCCACTTCGTCTTCGCCTCCGCCGCGCTGGGCGGCATTCGCCAGGAAGTCGGCTTTTTTGGGCGCATCCTGCGCCGCCGCTTGCACCAGAATGACATCGAGGCTGGGCATGCTGGCGGCCGGATCCTCATACTCAAAAGTGATACCCAGCACGGCAACGGCATGCACGATCAACGAGAACAGCAGCGTTACCCGCAGTCGTTCGTCGGGCCCGGTGCGGGTCGGCTGACTCAAGCGAGCCTCCGCTCGATGGCATCAAACAGCATTCCGGCGATGTTCAACCCGGACTGCGCATCGATGTCACGTATACCTGTGGGGCTGGTTACGTTAATTTCGGTCAGATAGTCACCGATCACGTCCAAACCAACGAACAGCAGGCCGCGCCGCTTCAATTCCGGCGCCACCTGCGCGCATATCCAACGGTCGCGCTCGCTCAAGAGTTGCGCCACACCGCGACCGCCACGTGCCAGATTGCCGCGGAAATCACCGCCCTGTGGAATGCGCGCGAGTGAATACGGAACCGGATCTCCTTCGATCATCAGTATGCGTTTGTCGCCCTGCGCGATCTCGGGGATGAATTTTTGCGCGAGCGCAAAATGTCGCCCGCCCGCGGTGAGGGTTTCCAGAATCACATTGAGGTTCGGATCGTCAGCAAACGTGCGAAAGATCGAGTGACCAGCCATGCCATCGAGTGGCTTGAGCACCGATGCATCGTGAGTCGCCACAAATGTTTTCAGCGCAGCGGCGTCACGCGCCACCAATGTGGGTGGACAACACTGCGGAAATTGCAGAGCAAAAAGCTTTTCGTTGCAGTCCCTGAGCGCTTGAGGACTGTTTATAATCAACGGTTTAGGTGAGTTTCCGAGACTTGCCCACAAGGTATCTGCAAGGAAGTCCGAGTTCACCGGTGGATCGCGGCGCAACAGCAGCACATCCAGCTCGCCCAACTCCAGGCGCTGAGAGTCGCCCATTCGATACCAGTTGGCGTCATTATCGTGCGCACTGATCTCAGTCCATTGAGCATAAGCCCGACCCGGCTCAAAGCGCAGATTCTCAGGACTGGCATAGAGGATTCGATGTCCGCGACGGGTAGCTTCAACGAGCATCGCGACGGTGGAATCCTTGTGCGCACGGATGCCAGCAATGGGATCCATCAGCACGCCAAGGGTCAGGCTCATGTCGCTACTCCGGAAAAAACCAGCCCACACACGGGCACGATGCGAGTAGCATTGCGAGCCGGAGAAGCGATGTAGATTCTTTCCGGAATTGAAGGCCTTGCAGTATTTACTTGACAGTTTTCTCAACGTTGGCTAAACAGCCATTAAGAGTCGTTTCTGTTGTCATCGACGTGACACCGCGAAAAAAGCTGGCGATCATTCGATGATGCGGACGGCAGTAGCCAAGACCCGGGGGTCGCATGGAAGACCAAATCAAAGATGTATCGCTGGCCGGACTCAAGGTCATGGTCATCGACGATTCCAAGACCATTCGCCGTACCGCCGAAACCTTGTTGAAGAAGGAAGGTTGTGAGGTGGTTACGGCAAATGACGGCTTCGAGGCTCTGGCCAAGATTTCTGACACCCAGCCGGACTTGATCTTTGTCGACATCATGATGCCGCGGCTTGATGGTTATCAGACCTGTTCGGTGATCAAGAGCAACAAGATGTTCAAAGCCACGCCGGTCATTATGCTGTCGTCAAAGGACGGCCTGTTTGACAAGGCGCGTGGACGCATTGTTGGCTCGGAGCAATACCTTACCAAGCCGTTTACCCGTGAAGAATTGCTCACCGCGATTCGTCGGTTCGTGACGCCGAAGTCCTGATTTGACGCATGCCTGATCTGAACGCCATAGGGGGGCGCGATGCAGAACTGGAATCAAGCAGGACGAGGTACCCACAGCGGGTCAGCTTCGACTCTGTGCGTGGCCGTGCGCTGGCATGGCTCAGGAGTTTGTCGGCATGACTGATGCGGCCGTAGTTCTCTCCCCATTCGAGGCCCTGTACGACTACGAACGTCGCAGTCTGCTGCACGTTGCCGGTATCCCGGAACAAATCGACGCGCCCGGTTCCTGGCGCGGAATCGGTTTTCGCCTCGGCAACCGTGTAATGGTCAGCAGCATCATGGAGGTGAACGAAATTCTGTCGTTTCCGTCGCTGACCGAGGTACCAGGTACCCGGCTATGGTTGCTCGGTGTGGCCAACGTTCGTGGCAACCTGGTGCCGGTGGTCGATTTGCGCGGTTTCATCGAGGGTGAGAAATCCGTTTTGAGCGCCCGCAGCCGTGTGCTGCTGGTCAAGCAAATGGGCGGTACCGTTGGCGTGTTGGTTGATGAGATTTTGGGGCAGCGCGCGTTCAACGATTCTCACCTCATCGATTCGATGAGCGAGGACGATGAGCGTTTTGCCAAGTTCATTCCGCGATTTTTTGATTGGGGTGGAACGCCTTACCGGGTGTTCAGTATGAGCGCGCTGGTGCGCGCACGCGATTTCACGCAAGCCGCGGCATGACGCGGTGACGATTGAGTTCAAGGGCGAGGTGAGCGTATGAGTTCGACAGGTGGGAACTTCACGCAGCGGCTTTCAGGCTCGATGTTCACGGGCTTGTTGGCACTGATTTCTCTGATGCTGCTGATTGGCAACGTCGGCTACCGTCTATACAAAGACGGCCAAGACCGAAACGCAATCAACCTTTCCAATGACCTTCAAGTGCAGTCGCAGTCGATCTCGCGATTTGCCACCGAAGCTGCACTCGGCAACTTTGAGGCATTCGAAGAATTAAAGGCGACGCGCCAGGCCATTGACAACAACGTCAAGGCTTTGCTGCTCGGCAGTCCGCCCAATACCAAGATCAATCCGATTCCGGCCTATAAGGGGCAGGTAGGTGGTGTGCTGGTAGACGTCGCCCTCGACAAGCTCGCCAAAGCCTGGGAACCGATCAGCAAAGCGGCCGGGACCATTCAAGACAGTCAGGACCTGGTTCTGGACATCACCGAGACCGCGAATGATTTCCAGGGGAGCATTCCGCGACTGACCGCCAAAATGGAAGAAATCGTCAGCTATCTGACCGAACGCGGTGCGCCAGCCAAGCAGATTTATCTGGCCACGCGCCAGACACTTCTGGCCGATCGCATGTTGCGTCGCGTATCCGAAATTCTGAAGGGCGGCGACCTCGCCACCTCCGCCGCCGACCAGTTTTCGCGTGATGCCAAAGCCTATGGTGATGTGCTTAACGGTTTAATCAATGGCAGCGCCGAACTGGGCCTGTCGGCGCTGACTGATCCAACCGCGCGAGCCATTCTCAGTGACGTGCAAGAGGTCTACAACCAGATTGGCAAGAATGTCGACAAGATTCAGGAAGCGTCGACGCAGTTGTTCGAAGTCACCGAGGCGTCCGGCTCCATCTCGGAAGTGTCATCCGGCCTGCTCGAAGACAGCAAGAACCTGTCGACGCGGCTCAACGAGCTCGGTGGCAAACGTTTGCTCGGAAGTAACTTGATCAGCGTCATCCTTGCGCTGGCCACGCTTTTGTTTGCATCACTCGCCACATTCTCGCAGTTCCTTGCTCAACGTCGTCAGCTGCAGACCACCGCCGACCTCAATACCCGAAATCAGGAAGCCATTCTGCGCTTGCTGGATGAAATGGGTTCGCTCGCTGAGGGCGATCTGACGGTCAAGGCGACGGTGACGGAAGACATCACCGGTGCCATCGCCGACTCGGTGAACTTCGCGGTCGAAGCACTGCGATCACTGGTCACAACGATCAACGAGACCGCCGTTCAAGTGGCTGCCGCCGCGCAGGAAACCCAGGCGACTGCCATGCACCTGGCTGAAGCCGCTGAGCACCAGGCGCAACAGATCACGTCCGCATCTGCAGCCATCAACGAGATCGCAGTCTCAATCGATGAGGTCTCGAAGAACTCGGCGGAAAGCGCCGACGTGGCACATCGGTCGGTGCAAATCGCGTCGAAGGGCGCTGCAATCGTGCGCCAGACCATCCAAGGCATGGACAACATCCGTGACCAGATTCAGGAAACTTCGAAACGTATCAAACGCTTGGGTGAGTCCTCTCAGGAAATTGGATCCATCGTCGAATTGATCAACGACATTGCCGAACAGACCAATATTTTGGCGCTGAACGCTGCCATTCAAGCAGCCTCCGCGGGTGAGGCGGGTCGAGGATTCGCGGTCGTTGCCGATGAAGTGCAACGACTCGCCGAGCGAGCTTCTGGCGCCACCAAGCGAATTGAAACACTGGTGCAAACCATTCAATCCGACACCAATGAAGCGGTCAGTTCGATGGAACAGACCACCGCGGAAGTGGTGTCCGGTGCGCGACTGGCTGAGGACGCCGGTCTGGCTCTGGGGGAGATCGAAAAAGTATCGAACGACCTTGCCGACCTCATTCAGAACATCTCGGAAGCGGCGCGTCAGCAGTCAGCAGCTGCAACCAACATCTCGGCGACGATGAACGTGATTCAGGAAATTACTACCCAAACTTCGGCCGGCGCCTCGCAAACCGCTGAATCAATTGGAAATCTCGCGCAACTCGCCGCCGATCTTCGGCGTTCGGTCGCCGACTTCAAACTTCCCTCGTGATCGACTGAGCAGAGGAATTCAGATTCATGTTGAGCAGTTCCGCCCAGCGCGCGCAGCCCTTCGCACCCTTGCCCAGCATGGGTGACGAAGAGTTTGTCCGTTGGGTTGATCTACTCGAGCGCAGAACCGGAGTGCTGGTGCCCGCTGGACGCAAGTCGTTTCTGGTCACCGGGCTTCGCATGCGCATGCGGGAGACCGGTTACGACGACTTCCAGAACTATTTCGATGAGGTGCTCAACGGTGCCCGCGGCGCCATGGAGTGGGCTACGCTGGTCGATCGTCTGACCGTGCATGAGACTCGGTTCTTTCGTCATGAGCCATCCTACGACCTGATTGCTGGCGAGTGGCTGCCTGAGGTGGCGCGCCCTGGTGCGTCTGGCGCGATCCATGCTTGGAGTGTCGGTTGTGCGACTGGCGAAGAGGCCTATTCGCTCGCCATGGTGCTCGATCGCGGGCTCAGGTCACTCGGAGATCATCGCGTGTATTTTGGCGTTACTGCGACTGACATATCCAATCCTGCTTTGGGCGTTGGTCGCGCCGCGACCTATCCGCGTGATCGGCTGGTCGAAATTCCCGAACCATTTCGTTCGGAGTACACCGAGCCGGTGGGTAGCGATGGCTTTGCCATCGTCGACTCGTTGCGCAAGCGCGTCGGTTTTGCACTGTTCAATCTGCTGGAAGTTGCCCGTGCACCACTTAAACAGTTGGACTTGATCTATTGCCAGAATGTTTTCATCTATTTTGCTCGAGAGCGCCGCAAGCGGATGTTGGAAGCCCTTGCTGCGCGGCTGAAACCAGGCGGTCTGCTGGTGCTCGGCCCGGGTGAAATCACCGGATTTACGGATCCATCGCTGACACGGGTCGGTGGGCGCCAGACATTGGCGTACCAGCGGCTTGGGTGAGGGTGCTTATGCGTCTGCAACAGGACATCGATTTTACCACGCTCAACTGGGTCAAGCAGGAGCTCGACGAAACGCTTCGTCAGGCTCGCCAGGCGCTTGAGGCCTATGCCGAGGACACTGCTGACTCCAGCTTGATGCGTTTCTGCGCCACCTACCTGCACCAGGTGCAGGGCACTTTGCGCATGGTCGAGTTGTACGGCGCCGCGATGGTAGTCGAAGAGATGGAACGAGTGGCGCAGGCACTGCTCGACGGCCTGATCCGAAACAAGGACGATGCGTTTGAGGCATTGTTGCGCGGTACTGTGCAGCTGCCTGATTACCTTGAGCGCTTGCAGAGCGGACACAAGGACATTCCCATTGTCCTGTTGCCGCTGCTCAATGATTTGCGCGCCTGCCGTGGCGAGAAGTTGCTTAGCGAGGGCGTGTTGTTCACGCCGGACCTCAGCGTGCCGCTCCCCGCCAGCGTGCGCGGTCCCGAACGTCCCCTCGCGGAAGCCGAACTCAAAACAGTTGCTGGCCGCCTTCGGCTCAATTATCAAGCGGGGCTGGTCAGGTTCCTGCGCGACCAGACCTCGAGTCTGGCGATCACCGCCATGCTCAATGCGCTGGATGGCCTGGGTTCGATCAGCGCTCAGGAAGATGCACGTCGACTTTGGTGGGTAGCTTCGGCTCTATTGGAGTCGATTCGTTCTGGTGGGGTCGAGGCGAACGCGGCGGTCAAGCTGCTGTACGGGCGCATTGATCGTGAGGTCAAGCGTTTCGGCGATTCTGGTGAAGCTGGCTTCCGCGCTGAACCGCCCAAGGAAATGCTGAAAAACCTTCTTTACTACGTCGCCAGGTCAACCAGTGGCGACGCGCGTGCGGTAGAGATCAGCAAAATATATCGACTCGATCAGTTGGTTGCTTCGGAGCAGGAGATCGAGCAGGCGCGCGACGCGTTGGTCGGGCGCAATCGCGCAGTCTTGGATACGGTGTCGAACGCAATCAAGGAAGACTTGATGCGCGTCAAGGACGCGCTTGATTTGTTCCTCAGGACGGCGAACGCCAACTCGAGTGATCTCAGTCCGCAGATTGAGGTGCTTGATCGAGTCGCCGACACGCTTGGTGTGCTCGGACTGGGCGTGCCGCGCAGGGTAGTGCTCGAGCAACGCGAGTCGCTGAACAAGATGGTCATTGGCCAGCGTGTTATCGAAGAGGGCGCATTACTCGATGTCGCCGGAGCGTTGTTGTTTGTCGAGGCGTCACTCGACGACAACATCGAACGCCTTGGCGGAGCTGATCTGGAAGACGTGAGCGCGCAAGCTGCTCAGGAAGCCAGTTTGGAGCTACCGCAGGCTGAAGTGCGCAAGATCCTGGATTCCTTGATGAAGGAAGTTCAGACCAACCTTCAGCAAATCAAACTGGATGTGGTCGCGTTCATCGAATCCGGTTGGGATCACGCCCGGGCCGAGCAAATTCCTCGCTTGCTCGATGAAGTTAGCGGTGCAATGACCATGGTCGGACTGGTCGAAGCCAGCAGTCTGCTGGGCGCGATCAGCAAGTTCATTGACATTGAGCTATTGCGTCGCAAACGCGTGCCAACGGCCGATCAAATGGATCGCCTCGCCGACGCACTTGCCAGCATGGAGTTCTACCTCGAAGCCACCCACGCACAACGCGTCGGTCGTGAACGCATTCTTGAGGTGACGCGCGACAGTCTGGCTTCACTGGGTTATTGGCCGGTGCCCGAAGACGCCGCCGCGTTGTTGCCGCCAGCGACTCCCGCTGCGGCACCTGCATCGCGCGCGTTCTCCGATGAATCCGATTCGCGCTCAGTGGCAGCGCCTGCGCTCGATGCCACGCCGCTGGCTTCGGTGGCAACAGAACGTGCGCCTGTCGTGAGCCCGCCGCTCACCGCGTCGAGTGTGCCAGAGGATGATTCATTTGATCTGAATACACTGTCGTTCGGCATCGACACTTCTGAAACTCCATCGCGTGCAGCGGATCGTTTCCGCGAGCAAGACTTTTCAGATGCTTCGCAGGTGTCTCTGGAGTTGCCGGGCACTGAACGGATGGACGAGTTCGTGGCGAAACTTGGCTCGGGATCTGCTCAGCAATCCCTGGCCGACGAACCGGCTCCGGCTCCCGCTCCCGCCGCGGTCACGCCCGAAATGCATTCCGTGGTCGAAATAGCGCCTGGGCAGGGTTTGGAAGGTTTGATTCTCGGCGGTAACGAGAAGTCGGCTTCCCGAGCAGTCGAGCAAGACTTGATGGGTCTGAAATTTGCGCAGACCGAACCGGCTGTGGTCGGCGAAGCGGAAGAGGAATTTGAATACGAGTGGGTCGAAATTGAGCAGGAAATTGTTGAACAGCCCGCTGCAGTCGAGGGCGGATCGTTCCAATCAGTGCCCTCGGACGATATTGATGAGGAAATTCGAGAAGTCTTCCTGGAGGAGGTTCAGGAAGAAGTAGAAAACCTTGGCCGCTGCTTGCCGGAATGGAAAAACGCGCCAGCGGACTTCGAGAAGCTCAAACCGATTCGCCGTTCGTTCCACACCATGAAAGGCAGCGGACGTCTGGTTGGTGCGATGGCGCTCGGCGAGTTCAGTTGGAAAGTGGAAAACACACTGAATCGCGTTCTTGACAAGTCGATCGCCCCCAGCCCCGCTGTTATTGCCATGTTGGAACATGCGGTTGCAGCGTTGCCGTTCCTGTTGGCGGCACTGCGCGGCGAGCAAGTCGGTGGCGCCGATGTGGCGGGGATCTTGAACGTGGCGGAACGACTCGCTGCCGGCGAAGACGCTTGGCTGCGTCCAGCCGAGCCGGTTGTTCGGATCGAGAAAATTCGCGTTCAGGTGAAGAAGCCGAAACCGCGTGCACAAGTAACTCCAATCGTTTCCGAGCCAGTTGACCTGACGGAGGCATTCGACATCGAAAGTAAGTCGTTCGATGCGCCAGTCGTATCCGAAATCGATAGTTTCCTGGACGTTGGTGGCATTGCGCTCGAAACGGTTCAAACAGCAGAATCACATCTCGGGCCGGCACTCGAACCACAAACAGAGTCTAAATGGCAGACTGAGCCAGAATTCACAGCGCCCAGTACCGCTGTGCGCACAGCTGCGCCAGCACTCGCTACATACGGGAACGAGGATTTAGCCGACGTTGACCCGATGATGCTGGAAATATTGCGCAGCGAAGTCGCTGGTCATCTGAATACCGTCTCAGCCTATCTCGAATCCTGCGCACGCGAGGGACGTGCGCAACCCGTTAGCGAGGCGTTGTTGCGTGCTGTCCATACCATGCATGGTGCCATTGCCATGGTTGAGATCCCGTCTCTGGCGCCGTTGCTCGGTCCATTGGAAGGCTACATCAAGCGGTTGCGCGGGGTGGGCGCGGCGCCATCGCAACGCGGATTGCACGCGATTGTCGATGCCGCAACCGCGATCGAAACAGAGATAGCAGCGGTCGATCAACCCGGCGCTGCGCGCATGGCCACAGCGCAAATTGCAGAGCTCTTGAGCGCCTTGCGCAATGAGTTGCCAGAGCCACAGAGTTTTTCCGAAGTGTTCAATCTGAACGTGTCTGAGGATGAATCCTCCGAGCCCGTGGTCGAAGCAAGCGCGTCTGAAGCATCGTCGTTGTGGTTGGATTCTGGTCAGGAATTGAACTTCGACGATGAGCTATCCGTTGTCGCCAACGAAGACCTGGCTGCGCCTGCCGCGTTCGATGACGTAGACGCAAAAATTGACTTGGAACGGCCAATCGATCCGCCACCGTTTGGCGCGATTGAGGACTGGAATCTTTCCGATCCGTTTGGCGAATCAGGGCAACAGGATTTACCCGACGAAGACATGCCTGTTGCCGCCGAATCGGAAGTCTCAGCAGAGCGTGATCAGGCGGCGGCAGATGAGCAGACGCTAGATGAGCTGTTCGGCCGCACCGATTCATCGGACTTTGGCTTGCCGCTCGCGGAACCTGCAGACGCATTGTCGAGCGCAGTTCCGGAGCAATCCGACGGCATCAGTTTTGCCGAGCTAAGCGACGAAGATTTGGAACTTTTCCGTTCGGAGGAAGCAGAACTCGGATCGCACTCGACCGGCGAATCGGTTGCGTCGTCAGTTTCTGAGGCACTATCCAAACCTGCGCAACGCGCCTCTTTAGCAGCGACGGACACTGAAGACACCGGTACTTATCAGCAGATCGCCGAGGACTCAAGCCCGGAAGGCACACTTGATATTGCCGACCTGGACGAGGATCTACTTGAGATCTTCGTGCAGGAAGCCAATGATATTCTTGACAACTCCGACACGATGATGGCTCGCCTTCGCCATAATCCGGAAGAACGAGAGATCGTCATCGGATTACAGCGAGAGCTGCATACGCTGAAGGGCGGCGCGCGCATGGCTGGTCTGGCGCCGATCGGTGATCTTGGGCATGCGATGGAATCGCTGCTTGAAATCGTTGCCGACGGACGTCGCGAGATCGATCGCGTTGCAATTGAGTCACTTGACCGTGGTTTTGATCGACTGCACGGGCTTGTGGCCAGAGTTTCCAAGCGACTGGCGATTGGCATGCCCTCCAACGCCATTGCCCGCTTCGAGGCGCTGGCTGCTGGCGACGAGATTCCGATGCTCGAAACACCGAACAGCGAAACCGATGAAGGCGTGGCTGCTGCGGTGACGGCGACGACTGCTGTCGAGATTACTCCGGCGATTTCCGACGAAGTGCCGGTAGCCGCGCGTGTGTCCAAGCCAACCTCACGCGACCTGGTTACCGAAGACAACGAAGAGTTTGCAAGGCCGCAACAGGAAATGATCCGCGTGCGCGCGGACCTGATCGACAACCTGGTCAATTACGCTGGTGAAGTGTCGATCTATCGCTCGCGTCTTGAGCAGCAGATGAGCACGTTCCGATTCAATCTTCAGGAGCTTGATCAGACAGTAGTGCGTTTGCGTGAACAGCTGCGCAAGCTCGAGATTGAAACGGAGGCGCAGATCATCGCGCGCTATCAACGTGAAGCAGAGGCCTCCGAGGGCGAATTCGATCCGCTCGAACTCGACCGGTTCTCAACCTTGCAGCAGCTGTCGCGTGCTCTGGCCGAATCCGCATCCGACTTGGTCGCGCTGCAGGGCACCATGGAAGATCTTACGCGGCAATCGGAGACGCTTCTGTTGCAGCAATCTCGCGTGAGCTCGGAGCTTCAGGAAGGTCTGATGCGAACGCGCATGGTGCCGTTCGATTCGGTTGTGCCGCGCTTGCGCCGATTGATGCGGCAGACTTCTGGCGAGCTTGGCAAACGGGCGCAGCTCCGGGTCGAAGGCGCGCATGGAGAAATGGACCGCAACGTCCTCGATCGTATGACTGCGCCGCTGGAGCACATGTTACGCAACGCGCTGGCGCATGGCTTGGAGACACCTGCGGAGCGTTCAGCAGTTGGCAAGGCTGAGGAAGGCACGGTCACCATCGGAATTTCGCGCGAAGCAACTGAAGTGGTCATCCGGGTGACGGACGACGGCAAGGGAATGGATCGCGATGCTATTCGCCGCAAGGCCTTGGAGCGAGGGCTGATGAAGCCTGACGTGCAGCTCTCTGATCGTGACCTGTTCGGATTTGTGCTTGAAACCGGTTTTTCCACCGCTGCGTCGGTGAGCAAGATTGCGGGACGTGGCGTGGGCATGGATGTGGTGAACAGCGAGATCAAGCAACTTGGTGGATCGCTGACGATCGATTCCAAGCGCGGAATCGGTAGCGAATTTACCGTGCGCTTGCCGTTCACTCTGGCAGTCACGCAGGCCATTTTGGTCAGGTTGGGCGAGCACCTCTTTGCCGTACCGATGTCTTCTGTGCAAGGCGTTGCTCGCATCAAGCGTGAAGACCTGGATGA
>JANMSL010000121.1:0-21744 GCA_031389245.1 Lysobacterales bacterium
CGCTGGCCAAGCCCTACGACGCCCTGTCGCGCTATCCCGCGCAGTTGGTCGATGAGGAGCCAGTCGAGGAAATTGCATTGCATCCGAGTGAGGCCGGCGCGTTCGCCGGGCTCGCCACCAGCAAGCGTGCAACCAAATCAACCCATACCGCAGCGTTCGATGCAAAGTCAGCACACAAGGTGTTCCAAACCGTACTTGCACACATGGCCAACCGTCTCTACTACGCTTACGGAAGACGTCCGGCACGCATTGGCCTGGCCCTCGCGGGCGCAACAGCGCAAAGTCAGGCCGAAACCCACACCCTGTCGATGCTGATCGACTGGATCGATGGTGATCTCGAGGTAGACGCCATCCCGGATAATCTGCCGCTTGATGAAATGCGCAGTGCCCTGCGCGTGCTTTATCTTGCGGCCTGCAGTTTGTCCGGTCGCGACTCAGCGGCACAGGCCCTCGCCCAGGGCATGCGACTGGCGAGCACATTGCGTGAGTCTCAGGTTTTTTCGCCCAAGCTGCTGGTGTAATTGCGCGATCGGCATTTTGCCACGACCAACCGCACTCTTTCCGGCTCGAGGTTGGATGCTTCAGGGAACCTCTAGCCGCGCGCCAGGCGCGCGCGCAACTCGATCACTGCAGCATTCGCGCGGGAAATGTAATTGGCCATCACCAACGAATGGTTGGCAAAAAACCCGAACGGACTGCCATTGAGAATCATCGGACTGTGGACCGGTCCCTGCGCGTCTTCCAGTTCGCGAATGATCAGGCGCAGGCTGCCGCGGGCGTTCTTGTCTTCCAGCACCTTGGAAAAATCGTAGTCGATGGCCCTGAGGAACTGCGCCAATGCAAACGCCGAACCGCGCGCCTGATAAAAAGTGTCGTCAATCTCGGCAAATGGTGTGCCCAACCGCTGCTGCTGCTTCGCGTCGGGGTCTGCTGGCGCCGGTTGGCCCTGCGTAGTTTGCCCCTCGATACCGATATTCGTCGTGCTGCGGCTTTGGCCTACACTCGCCGACAAACGCTGCGACAGGCTACCCAGGCGACTCTCGACCAGGGCCAGATAGTCAGCGAGATTGTCCGCGCGCGCGAAAAATTGCGCGTCCGAGCCATCGTCGTCCTGCAGCCGTGTCCGGTATCGTTCGATATGCTCGATGGCGTCCGCGTACTCACCTTCGCTGCGCGGAAACATCCAGCGATCGTTGGTGAATGAAAACAGCGGATCAGCTTCCTGCAGATCCTTGTCTTCCACCGACTGCGACTGCGAGCGAGAAAAGTTATTACGCAGCGCGCGTGCCAGATCGCGGCACTGTTCCAGCACGCCGAATTCCCAATTCGGTACATTGTCCATGAACGCACCGGGCGGCAGCACGTCGTTGGATAGGTACCCGCCCCGCTTGTGCAGCATCGAACGCGCCACTTGCACCAGCGCATCGCTGGTTACCGAGCCAACGACCACTCGCTCACTGCGGCTCTTGGCGCCGGCCTGTGCCGCGGCCACGACATCGTAGGACTCCGGCTCGACATCCCACCACCACATCAGCGACAGCAATGCGCCCCCGCTCAACAGCAGAAACCAGACCAGCGCGCGCCATAACCACCGCCGCGAAGCGCCGGTGTTCACACCACTGATTGGCAGCGCATCGGGTTCCATCGTTTACTCCAGCACGCTGGCGTCAAGCTTGCGACGCGGGTCAGCGTGAGTTTGCCGGGAATGCTCAATCCCCGCCAGAGCGACAATCAGGCTGCGCGTTGCACCGGTTTTCCGAGTTGCCACAGCGTGCGCATGGCGAATCCGGCAAGACTGACAAAAAGCAGTGGCAACAACACACTTTGCATCAGAAAAACCACCGACAAAGTGACGATGTGTTCCGTTATCGCACCCAGCCGCATAAGCAGGTTTTGTACTCTGGCGCGGATATCCAGCGTCTCCCCTGCGTCGCGAAACCAACCGGCAACGCGCTCGCCCAATCCCGCTTCCACCGGGGGCACTGGCTCATGTTCTGCGCTCGCGGCCTGGGCCTCACTGCGACTCAAATTGAGCGCTGCGCTGGCCTTTTCAAAGCGCGGCTCGAGAAATGTGTGGTCCAGTGTTTGCGTCGCAAGCGCATAGACCGGCACAAAAAATCGTACCAAAAGCAGGACCGATGCTGCACGCAGCAACAGCGTGCGCCATGCCCCGGCGGATGGTCGCCAATGCGCCAGCAAGGCGAGTGGCAGAAGAATACTCAACAACGCCGAGACAGCCGCCGCACCGCTGATGCTGAGCAGTATCTTCTGTGCGCCCAGCGAGATCGACGCGAGTAACAGGATCGACGAAAACTGCTCGATCAGATCGTTGATCGGGTCGAGCAACTCGCCCGGGCTCAGGGTGACGCCAACCCCGACTGGCGACACCGATAGGTCGGCGTCCTGCAGCATCGAGATTGAGCCATTGAGCGCGCGCGCGATCGCAAAAGTAACCAAAGTGCGTTTGAGCGCAGTATCCAGATAGGACGCGGCGGGCTGGTCCAGCACATGGGTCCAGGACAGCAGCAGCACGCTCAATAGCAGCGCCGCCAGGAATGGCCTGCGAACCTGCGGTGCCGTAGGTGAAGCGGGAGCCTCAGTCATCTTCTGACCTCTTTGCGGATGCCATCGGCAGCTGCGATCGCCATGGCAAGTTTGACGCAATACCGACACAGAATGTGCCGAAGCGGTTCTCTGCTATCCAAGCTTCTGCCCGCTGGATCGACGCGCCGCGGGCGACGACATCCCGGTGGGTACCCAGACCGGTGATTATCCGACTGCGATCCGCATTGCGCGCTGCAAGCGCCAATCCTCTGCTTCGCATAAAATGGGCGACATCCAAAGTGGGATACGGAACATGGAACAATCCAAGGGCGCGGGCGGCACAACCGGTGGTATTCCGATGTTTTTCATTGGCCTGGCGCTGGCAATAGCCGGCGGCTACATGCTCACCAGCAAGGTCACGGTCACCAGCGGAGTCTGGGCGTTGTGGGGCTACAACTCATTCGGGCTGTCGTTGCTGCCTTTCCTGATCGGTACTGGCCTGCTGTTCTTCAACGGACGTTCGCTGCTCGGCTGGCTGCTGACCCTGGCCGGGGTGATCATTATCCTGGCCGGCATTTTGATGAACATGAGCATCTACTTCCAGCCCACCAGCCTGTTCGACACGCTGATGATGTTGGGAATGCTCGCCGCAGGCGTCGGGCTGCTATTGCGCTCCTTGCGCCGCATCGCTTGAGTTCCCAGGGCATTGCCCTGGACTGAGTCGATTCGCCGCGTCGGGGGCGCTCAACCATTGCCTACGGCGGTAACCGGTCGCCGCGTTTCCGGTTAAGTCCGCAGCTGTCATTCACGTTAACATTGCCCTCTGCAGCAGAAAAGCGCGCAATGGCCAACGCCCGTACCAAGTTCGACTTCATCGCCAGCTACATGGCACGTGCCCACGATGCGGTGCAGGCGCCCTTGTTCGGGAAGCCTGCGCTGATGTTGAACAGCGAGCCGTTCATGGTGTTTCATGTTGACGGCATGGCATTTCGATTGAGTGGCCGTCAGCGTTTGCAGGCCTCCGCCCTGGCCGGGGCCAAATACTGGAGCCCGCTTAATCCGGATATTCCCAATATGGACTGGGTGTCGGTGCCCATTGCGCACTTCAACCGCTGGGATCGGTTAGCCGTTGATGCCCTGCACCAGCGGCAGAAGCAAGTCGGGTCGCATCCGCAGGCTGAGCCAGTCAAAGGCCCGCCAAAGGCGCCACCCGCGGCGCTGCGCTGGGCCGACAACATCAAGTCGCTGTTGCTCAAGATCCAGAACCTGAGCCTGACACCGCACGAAGCCCCCGCGCCCAAGCGCAATCCGTTTATGTAGTCGCGGGACCCGTGGTCTGCGGCGAGCAGCGTCCGCAGCACTCCGCAAGATCACCTAAACTGTTGCGTCCCCTTGCCGCCAAGCCACCCGATGACCGACCCCAAACGTGACAAAGCGCTGCTGCAATGGGTGCGCAACGCGCTGAACGATTCCGAGCTCAAACTGCGGGCGGCCTCCAGCGACGCGAGCTTCCGCAGCTATTTGCGTACCGAATGCCGCGGAACTGCATTTGTCATCATGGATGCGCCGCCCGACAAGGAGGACATCGGGCCCTGGCTGGACGTCAGTGCACGCCTGCGCGGCGCATCGTTGTCGGCGCCGGAAGTGATGTGGGTCAACCGCGAGGAAGGGTTCATCCTGATGAGCGATCTGGGTGACACGCTTTATCTGGACGTGCTCAATAACGATACAGTTGACGAGCTGTATCGCACAGCAATCAATGCCATTTTCGGTATGCAATCGCGGATCAAGACGCGCGGATTACCTGACTATGACGCGGACCGCCTGCAGACCGAGCTGGATCTGTTTCCCGTATGGTTTCTGGAACGGCACTTGGGCCTGGTGATCAGCGGCAGCGAAAAACTGATCCTCAACCGCGTATTCAAGAAACTGGTCGATTCCGCGCTCGAGCAACCACAGGTGTTTGTGCATCGCGATTTTCACAGTCGCAATCTGATGCAGATACGCAATGGCAATCCAGGCATCATCGATTTCCAGGACGCAGTGCGCGGGCCGATCACCTACGACCTGGTATCGCTGGTGCGCGACTGTTACATCGAATGGCCGCAGGAGCGCGTCATGGCCTGGGTCAACGAGTATCGCGACCGCCTCGCCAAGGCCAGCCTGATCGAGGACCGCGAGCTGCGCTTCAAACGCTGGTTCGACTGGATGGGGCTGCAACGACACCTCAAGGTGCTCGGTATTTTCTGCCGACTGTGTTACCGCGACGGCAAGGATAGCTACTTGAAAGACCTGCCGCTGACACTGAAGTACGTGCTCGACGTCGCCGGCCGCAACAAGGATCTCGGTCCGTTCGCAGAATGGCTGCGCGACAAGGTCGGCAGCACGGACATCACCGTTCCGCGTCAAATTTAGCGCAGTTCGCCTTTGCCGCGATGGCGGCGGCAATGAACTTGCATCTCCGGTTCGGGTCTGTTCTGAGTCAAATGTGGCCCACTGCGTGTTGGCCATGGGGTCTGGCACGATCTGGGAGTGAATGATGAATCAAGCGGAACAAAGGCACGCGGCGTGATCGCACTCGAAGGGATTCGCAAAACCTACAGGCAGGGAGGCAATGAGATCCGCGCGCTCGATGGTATCGATCTGTGCATCGGTCGCGGTGACAGTATCGCCATCATGGGACCGTCGGGCTCTGGAAAATCAACACTCTTGAACGTGTTGGGGGCTCTGGACAAACCCGATTCGGGGCGCTATCGCTTCGAAGACGATGACGTCGCGCTGCTCGACGATGATGGCGCTTCGCGTCTGCGCAATCGTCGCATTGGCTTTGTCTTCCAAAGTTTTCATCTGTTGCCGCGGTTGACCGTGCTGGAGAACGTGTTGCTGCCCCTGCGCTATGCCGATTCGCTGGATGCCAGCGCCGACGCGCGTGCGCGGCAACTGCTCGGGCGCGTAGGTCTTGCTGACCGCATCGAGCACCGCCCCGGCGAACTGTCCGGCGGGCAAATGCAACGCGCCGCGATCGCGCGCGCACTGGTCATGCAACCGCCGCTGCTGCTCGCCGACGAACCCACCGGCAATCTCGACTCGAAGAGCGCCGCCGATGTGTTGGCTTTGCTCGATGAACTCAATTCAGAAGGACAAACCTTGGTGATTGTGACGCACGATCCGGATATTGCCGCACATGCTCAGCGCACTGTGCATTTGCGCGACGGCCGTATCGCCGAGGTGCGTTCGTGATGCGCCCGGTCGCCGTTGCGCTGTTTTGTGCTGTGGCCGTGCTGTCGACCAAGTCCATGCCCGCTTTTGCAGCGCCGACGCAGGACGCGGCCACACCGAACAGGCCCGCGCGCCCATTGCTGTTGACGGGAGAAGTGGTGGCACTGGATGCGCAGGAAATCATCGTGCCACAGTCGAATTCCTGGCCGACGGTGCTGCGCCGTTACATTCCTGATGGCACCTTGGTAAAGAAAGGCGATGTCGTTCTGGCTATCGATCCGGGCGGCCAGGGTAGCCAGATCACGACTTTGACCACGCAGATCGAACAGGCGCACGCGCGTGTTGAACGCGAGACTGCCGATCTCGAAGTCAAAGCCGTGGAAGCCGCTCAGGCGCTTGCAGCAAGCGAGGCGGCACTCGCCAAAGCCAAAGTGGATGCTGCGTTGCCAAAGAGCTTTGTCTCGGCGCTGGACTATGACCGTTACCAGGGGGAGGGCGAGCGAGCGCGACGCGACCTGGAGGTCAAGCAGAGCCAGCTGGCGAACGCACTGACCGCAGTAACGCGTCGCATCGAAGATGGGCGGTTGGAGATCCGCAAGCTGGACATGGGCCTTGCTTTCGCGCAGGCGCAAATTACCGCGTCAAGCGTTGTCGCCAAGACCGATGGTGTGGTCGTGCACGGGTTCAATCCGTGGCGCGGTCGGCGTTTCGATGAGGGCGAATCCGCGCAGCCGGGAAGTTCGGTCGGCCAGGTGATTGGCAACTCTGCGCTGAGTGTTCGCACTTGGATTCTGGAGGCCGATCGGCACCACCTCAAGGCGGGCGATGAGGTGCGTATTCGTTTTGACGCCGTACCCGGCGCTGAAGTGAAGAGCCGCATCGGAACCATCGCGCAGGCGCCGGAATCGCGTGCCGTATGGGGCGATGGCAAGTACTTCAAGACCGATCTGGTAGTGCCGGAAAATCTCGCCGTGGCGCTCGCGCCCGGCATGAGTGCACTGGTGCAACCGATCAACCAGAAGGATGTGGCGCCATCGACAACCAGACCGGGGAATACTTTGAAACTCGATGGCGAACTGGTGGCGCTCGAAGTCTCTGCCGTGATGCCGCCTTCGATTCGCGACATTTGGAGTTACAACCTGGTGATGCTGATTGCTGAGGGCAGCGTGGTGAAGTCGGGGCAGACAGTGGCTGTTTTCGACGCATCCGATCTGGGTACGCGTTTGCCACAGAAGCAGAGCCAGCTGAAAGAAAAATCCACCCAGCGCAACAAGTTGTTGCTCGACCAGGCGGAGGCGGCCAAGGCCGCCGAACTTGCGGTGAGCGAGGCGTCCAGCGGGCTGGAAAAGGCAAATCGCAAAGCCGAGCAACCTGCCGAAACAATACGCCGAGTCGACTACGACAAGCTGGTGATCGAGAAGCAACTCGCCGAGCGCAATGCCAAGTTGGCCGTCACCAAGCGCGATGCCCAGACGCGGGCGCGTCGAGCCGAGCTGGCCCAGGTCGATGCCGACGTCACCCTGCTCAAAGACGAAGTCATCCAGCTGGAAAAAGCGCGAGATACACTGACGGTCACCGCGGCACGCCCTGGCGTGGTTTCACATCGCGCTCAATTCAACGGCGAGAAATTTTCCGTGGGCACTTCGGTATTCATGGGCCAACCCGTCGCTGAAGTGGCTGATCCCGAGACCATTGTCGTGCAGGCCATGGTCGCTGAGCCCGAAGCCGATCGCGTTCGGATTGGCCAGGTCGGTCGTGTCGCCATTGCCGGCGGCAACACTGTGCTGGACGCAAGAGTGATCAACCTGGGCCGGGTATACCGTACCAAATCGCGTAACCAACCGGTAATCGTTCGCGACGTACGATTGGTGTTCGAAGGCACCACAGTGCAGCTCAAACCCGGTGCAACGGTCAGCGTTACATTGGATCTCAGCAACGCCGATGCATCGATTGCGGTGCAGCCATGAAATCCAAATCCACGTTGCGCCGATTCGGGTTGATGGCGTTGTTGGCACTCGCCGCCTGTGCTGGAAGCGAAAACGCCCAGGTTCCACTGGAAACGCTGGTTCAACGCGAGTGGCAAGAAACGCAGACGGCCAACGGCGAACTACGCGCGCAGAAAAATACACCGCTGCTGGTTCCCGGTAGCCAGTTCGAAGGTCGACAACTGATTGAGCTGATCACCGAGGGCAGTCTGGTCGAGAAGGATCAAATCGTTGCGCGTTTCGACGCGCCGCAAACGCGTGTCGACCTGAGCCAGAACGAACTGGAGTTGATGCGCAATACGTTGACGCGTGCTGCTCAATCGGACACCGGCGGGCTGACTGCGCAGCAACTCGCTACCGATCTGGCCCAGGTCGACACCGACCTGACGCTTAGCCAGCGCTATGCCAACGCCGACTTCAGCGTGTTTGCGCGCAACCAGATTCTGGATGCACTGCAAGACACCGGATTTTTGACCGAGAAAAAGGGCTATCTGGGTTGGCGGCGTGGTCAAACCGACCAGCGCACTGCAGTCGACCTGGCGGTCATCGACTCGGCGCGCGCTACGGTCTCGGTCACCGTCGACCAGAAGCGCGCCAGCCTAAACTCCATGGAAGTGCGCGCACCGCATGCCGGCGTGTTTCTGCTCAAGTCCAGCTGGGATGGGGTCAAGGCACAGCCCGGTTCCAATCTCTGGCCTGGCGATGATTTCGCCGAAATACCCGATTTGAGCGGATTGATCGCACGCTTCACCCTGCCGCAGAGCCAGACGCAACTGCTGAAAGCCGGCCAGGAAGTGCGCGTGCGTCTTGCCGGCACCGGCATCGAAATTGATGCCAAGATCAGTCAGGTGAGCAATTCGGCTTCGGTCAAGAATCGCGAGTCGCCGGTCAAATACAGCGACTTCGATGTCGCTATTCCGGAAAGCGCTGCGCGCGAGCATGCGCTGCGTCCCGGCCAAGCAGTGAGTGGAATGGTTACCTTGGTCAGATCGAGCAAGGCGCTGACTGTGCCCAATGTTGCGCTCATCCAGGAAGGGGGCCGCTTCTTCGTGATGCGCCAGCGCGGTGGCAAACGCGAGCGCGTTGCGATCGATCTGGGCACGCGTGGGCCAATCCGCAGCCAAGTCAGCAAGGGTCTGCAGGACGGCGATCGTATCGTGCTCACGCCCAACCCGACCGGAGGCGAAAAGGCGGCCGCACCTGTAGCAGAGTCACGGCCGCGCGGGCAGCGCAGGGAGCGCGCATGAAACGCATCCTGCAAACCATTTCGCGAGTCAATCGGGCTTTGCTGATCGAGGCAGTCGAAGAATTGCAGCGCCGCAAGCTACGCACTTTGTTGACTTTGCTTGGCATGATTTTCGGCGTCGGCGCCATCGTTGCGATGCTCGCCGTCGGCGAAGGCAGTCGCCGCGAAGCACTGCGGCTGGTCACCGAGCTTGGACTCAACAATTTGATCGTACGCACCAAGACCCTCGAGCCGGATACGCTGAAGGAAGTGCGCAAACGATCGCTGGGGCTTTCGTCAGGCGATGCGGACGCGCTGCTCTCGGTCGTACCGGGCGCGCAGTCGGTGGCCCTGGAGAAAGAGATCAAGGTCGACCAACTGGCCAGTTTCGGGCGCATTGTCAGCGCGCAGGCGCTGGCCGTTTCGATCGCCTATGCCGAGCACGCGGCCTTGAGCCTGCGTGAAGGCCGCTGGCTCGATGCCGATGATGCCGCTACCGCTGCGCCCGTGGCAGTGCTCGGCGAACGCCTGGCGAGCAATCTTTTCCCCAACGGGGATGCGCTTGGCCAGCGTGTAAAACTCAATCACGTCTGGCTGGAAATTGTCGGCGTGCTGAAGAGTCGGGCACTGTCGAAGAGCGAATTCGAAGGCGTGAAGCTCGGCCTCGACGATGAGCGCCTGTTCGTGCCGTGGGAAACCGGACGTGCGCGATTTCGTTTTCAGATCATCGAGGACGAAGTCGATGGCATCAGCCTGCGCATCGCCGATGCAGCGCTGGCCACCGATGCCGCGCGTGTGCTGCAGGCGGTGATCGATCAGCGCCACTCTGGCGCCGAAGACACAGTGCTCATCGTGCCCGCTGGTCTGTATCGCCAGCACCAGCAGACGCAGCGCATTTTCACCGTCGTAATGAGTTCGATCGCCGCGGTCAGTTTGTTGGTTGGCGGAATTGGCATCATGAACATCATGTTGGCCAATGTGCTCGAACGTCGACGCGAGATCGGCCTCAAGCGCGCCCTCGGCGCACGCCGGCGCGATGTGGTCGATCAGTTTCTCGCCGAAGCCCTGGTCATTGCCATTGCCGGTGCACTGCTTGGACTGGCTCTGGGCGTGTTGGCTGCTTATGCCATTGCCGCGCTGGCCGGATGGAGCGTGGCGTGGTCGCCAATCGCGATGCTGTTGGCCATCGTTGCCTGTGTCGGCGTCGGCGTAGCATTCGGTGTGTTTCCGGCACAGAAGGCGGCCGAGCTTGATCCGATCGCCGCGTTGCGCAGCGAGTAGCGCTGCATGCGCGCGCTGATTTTTGCGGCTGGCAAGGGTGAGCGTATGCGGCCGCTCACCTTGCACACGCCCAAGCCATTGCTGCAAGTCGGCGGCAAGTCACTGATCGTTTGGCACATCGAAAAGCTGGCCGCGGTCGGCGTCAGCGATATCGTAGTCAATACCGCCTGGTTGGCGCCGCGCTTTCCGGAAGTGCTCGGTGATGGCTCACGCTGGGGTGTGCGCTTGCACTTCAGCCATGAGGGCGACGAACCATTGGAGACGGGCGGCGGCATGTTGCATGCGCTCCCCTTGCTCGGCGACACGCCGTTCATCGCGGTCAACGGTGATATCTGGACCGACTACGACTTCGCGCTACTGCCGAACGCCCCTCGTGGCCGCGTGCATGTGGTGATGATTGCGTTGCCCAGCTTTCGCCAGTCTGGCGAATTCGAGCGGCTGGTGTCGCCGTTGTTACCCGACCATGATGGCGCGCTTTTCACTTTCTCCGGAATCGCGGTATACCGCCCCGAATTCATTGCGCATCGCAGTCCCGGCAGATTTTCGGTGCTACCCGATCTGATTGAATGCGCGCACCGTGGTGTGCTCAGTGCCGAGCGCTTGTATGGCACATGGCACGACGTCGGTACGCCGGAACGATTGGCACAACTCAATGCGCACCTGTCCGGGCCTGACCCCGGTTGATCATGGATGTCGGTCAACCTATCGATCTGCATCCGCAAGAATTGTGCACCGTTGCGCAAGGCGGTGGTCGTGCGCTGTCTCCCGCGTCAGCGGCAGGATAGGGTTTCTTCTCGGTATGACTCACTCCCCGCAGTGAGCGCGTGGTTGCCAGCCCCGCTCCTGGTTCGAACTGTGGAGGGTGTTCCGTCCTGCTGCGCCGTTGATCGCAAGCTGGACACCGGCGCCAGAACAAAATATCCGTGCAAATGCCTGTTCCGCCCCGGCATCCGAATTCGATCCCTTGTGCGCGGCGATACACTTGGGCAGCTCGATTCGGCCGCCATCATGACTGCCAACCCTGCCAGCATGACTTGCGTCACCCGCATTGCAGAAGGAATCGTCCATGACACTCGGTATCGATGACGCAGACCGGCGCTATTTGCCAAGACTGCAGGAAGCCCTGGTCGAAGAGTTGTACCGGCGATCGGCAATACCGCAATTCCTGATCATGCCGGTGCTGTACATGCTCTATCTGCTACTGGAAAACGTCGTCGCTCAGAGGCCGGCGATCGCCTGGGTATTCATCACCATAGCATTGGTGATGGTGCCGCGAACGGCAGTTATTGTCGGTCACAAATGGTTGCGTCGCCGCTATCCCGATCCGCGCACGCGCATCCGGATTTTCGCGCTCGGTGCGGCGATCGTCGGCTTCGGCTTGGGTCTGATCAATTTGCTGTCGGCACCGTTGGTATCGGTGGAGCAGATCGTGATACTAGCGCTCGTCGCCGCTGGCATCAGCTCGGTCAATATCGTCAGCATGAACCCGAGCCTTGGCAGCTATTTTCTGTCGATGCTGCCGAACTTCGGAACGATACCGCTCGTGCTGTTGATCGGCCCGGAGATGGCGCACCGGAACGTCTTCATGATCATGGTGGTGATCAATCTGATCGCTGTCGTGATCATGGCCACCCATGTTCACGTCTACGTATGCAAGGCGATCTTGTTGCGCATCAAGATCGACGACGGCAATGCGATGCTGCAATCGGAAATCGGCGAACGCTTAACAGCGGAGCGCGACCTGGCGCATCGCAACGAGGAGCTGGAAGCACTGAACGAGCGCCTGACCGGTGCCCAGAGCCAGCTGCTGCAATCGGAGAAAATGGCGTCCATCGGTCAGCTCGCAGCGGGCGTCGCCCACGAGATCAACAACCCGATCGCCTTCGTGCGCGCCAATCTGTACAGCCTCAGTGCTTATGTAACGGACATTTTATCCGTGTTGGATACCGCGGAAGAAAAGCAGGAGCCTGCCTTCGCCTCGGCGCAGGGTGCCGCGACTGAGCGTCCCAAAATTGACGCGAAATTTCTGCGGGAGGACATCCCGGCACTACTGAGCGAGTCGATTGAGGGCGTTACGCGCGTTGAAAAAATCGTCAAGGACCTGAAGGAATTCTCACACCTGGATCAGGCGGAGTGGCAGAAGGTGGATCTGCACAAGGGGATCGAAAGTACGCTCAATGTCGCCACCCATGAACTCAGATACCACGTCGACGTGATCCGCGAGTATGGTGAGTTACCGCTGGTTGAATGCCTGCCGTTTCAGATCAACCAAGTATTCCTGAATCTGCTGGTCAATGCGGCGCACTCGATCTCCGGACGCGGCACCATCACGCTCACCACCGGCCGCAGCGACGACATGGTCTGGATCAAGATTGCCGATAGCGGCAAAGGCATCGAGCCGGCACACTTGAAACGCATCTTCGAACCGTTTTTCACCACCAAGCCGATCGGCATTGGCACCGGACTTGGTCTATCCGTGTCCTATTCCATCGTGCGCAGGCACGGCGGCAGCATCGATGTGGAAAGCGAAGTCGGCAAGGGCACGACCTTCACCATCCGTATTCCCATCGTGGGTCAGCGGCCGGATAAAGCGCAATAATTGAGCATGCCGCTGCGCTGCTGGCGCGCCAAGGTCCATGATTGAACTGAATCCAGCGCCGGAATCCTGGATAAAGCCGCACGTGTCGTTGCCTTTTACCTGTGGGAGCGGCGTGCGCCGCGATCCTTTTGCTCTGATGCTTTACTCGTAAAAATCAATAGAGGGCACTATTCGAGCGTAGCCGAGTTACCACGACGAAATTTTTCCGCGCTGAGCGGGAGTCGTCCCGGCGGGACGATCAGGTTCAACAACCGGTGGGCCTGTTCGAACAATGCGTCTGAGTAAATGCCTCGCGGCTCACGCCGCTCCCACGTCGGTGCGGGCAGTGGACCTTTTCGGACAAAGCGTCAGAGCAAAATCATCGCGGCTGACGCCGCTCCCACGCACCAACCGCAGCGGAACGCGCGCCGCTCCACAACGGCGTCACATCGACCGCGGCACTGCCAGATAGTGATCCACCAGCAAAAACGCGAACAACACCATCAAATAGATGATTGAGTATCGAAACACTTCCATGGCAAATCGCTCGTTCGGCGGATTCATCAGGCGAATGGCGTAGTACAGAAAGCCCAATCCAAGTACCACCGCGCCGCCCAGATAGATTGGCCCACTCATGCCGGCGAACCACGGCATCAGCGTGACCAGGAACAGCAGGATGGTGTAATACAGAACATGCGCGCGCGTGTATTCGACGCCATGGGTGATCGGCAGCATCGGCACCTGGGCGCGCGCGTAATCTTCGCGCCGAAAAATTGCCAGCGCCCAGAAGTGGGGTGGTGTCCAGATAAAGATGATCAGGAACAACAGCAGCGCGTAAGCGTGCACTTCATTGGTGACCGCTGCCCAACCCAGCACCGGTGGCGCGGCGCCAGCGGCACCGCCGATCACGATGTTCTGCGGCGTTGCGCGCTTGAGGTAAACGGTGTAGATCACCGCATAACCTATCAGCGAGAAGAATGTCAGCACTGCAGTCAACAGGTTCACCAGCGCGATCAGTATGCCCATCGACAATGCGCCCAGCACCAGCGCAAAGATCAGCACCTGACGCGTATTCAACTGGCCAGTGGGCAATGGCCGATGTTGGGTGCGCGCCATCAGGGCATCGATGCGCTGATCGAGCAGATGGTTGATCGCTGCCGCCGAGGCCGCTGCGAGCCAGATACCCAGACTTCCCCAGACCAGCGCATTGAGTGGCGGCAACCCGGGCGTCGCCAACAGCATGCCGACGATCGCGGTGAACACAATCAGCGCGACCACGCGCGGCTTGGTCAGTTCGAAATACTGGGCGGGCTTGAGCGAGGCAGTTTGCATGCGCTGATTGTAGGTGGTTCAGCGCGCGACACGCGGTGTCAGGCGCGCGAGCAGCGCCAGCAACAGCAACAGCAGCAGCGCAGCGACCGCATTGTGCGCAACCGCAACGTACAGCGGCAACCCAAACTTGACGTTGGCGATGCCCAGGACAAGCTGGGTGCCCAGTGCCAGAGCGAGCGCGGTTCCGTAGCCGCGCAACGATGCATTGCGCAGCAATTTGATCGACAGCATCAGCAAGTGGCCGCTCAGCAACAACGCGAACAGGCGATGCGTCATCTGAATCGCAGTACGTGCGGGGCCATCCAGCACGCCGCCCTCGTAATCCACACCGACGCCACGCCACAGCACGAAGCCGTCGCGGTAGTCGGCGAGTGGCCACCACTGATCCAGACACTTGGGAAAATCGGTGCCGCAGGCCCAGGCAGCATAGTTCGCGCTGGTCCAGCCACCCAATGCGATCTGCACCGCCAATAGTCCGAGCGCCACGATCACCATCGCGCGCGTTGGTGGTACTACGTGCCCGCGCGCCGATGCGCCGCGTGCCCAGTCGGTGACACTGGAAGGTCCAAGCGCGTCGGTGGCGAACCCGGAGAGTCGTAACCCGAGCCAGGCCAGAAGCGCCAACGTGGTCAGTCCACCCAGCAGATGTGACATCACCACGATTGGCTTGAGTAGCCAGGTTACCGTCCACATACCCAGCAACGCCTGGAACACGATCACCATCAAGATGACGCTGGCGAGTCCGGCGTAATCTTGCTTCTTCCAGCAAATCGCCGACCAGAGCAGGATCAGTTGACCCAGCGCCGCAAGCGCAATCGCCGCGATGTAGTAATGCTTTACATACAGCGGGATCGATAGCGCGACCAAAGCTGCTGCCGCCGAAATACGCAACCATGCTCCGGCGCGCTTGCGCGCGGCTACCAGCGCGATGGCGAACACCAGCAATCCGAGCACCGCCGCCAGGTGTCGGTGCAATTGCTCGCGCCAGGTCTTGTGGGATTCCACGTCGCGCTCAAAGCTGGCGTTGGCTTGGGCAATCTGCTGATCGCCGCTCGGCCAGGTGACTTTGCCGTAACAAGTTGGCCAGTCGGGGCAACTGAGGCCCGCATTGGACAGGCGCACAAATGCCCCAAAAACAATCACCACGAGTGCAAGCGCAGTGGCGAGGAGGGCAAGTCGGCGCAGCAGGGCATGGGTCATGGCGAGAGTCTGGGTCTGGAAGTCAAGGTATCGCTAGGAACGTGGCAGACGCGTGAGCAGTGTCCGACGCGATTAGACATTGCCGAACTTGAAACCTTCCGCGATGCCTTTTTCGCGCGGCGGATTATTTCACCAGCTTGGTCAGGTCCTTGCGTACTTGAGCAAGATCGGCGCGTTGTGGGTAGCGCAGAATCACATAACCGTTGGGATCGACAAGGGCAAGGCGCGCGTCGCCAGTGGGGCGTGGCAGAGCGCTATTCATGCTGTCAGCAAGCGGCTGCGCCAATTGATAGACGCCTGGCTCGGCGGCTAACCGCGCTCCCTCGGGCAACGGATCGGCGACGGCGATGCGCAGCTTGGTCGCATTGCGGGCGAGCGCATCACGCACATTCGCGACCAACTCGAGTTGTTCCAGACACGATGCCGGGCATTGGCTGGGCACTCGTACCAGAAGGGTCCAATACCATTCGGGAGTTTTCCAAGCGAACGTGGTGCCGTTTTGCAGCTGGGCGTTGACCAGAGGCAACGGTGTTGACAGCAAATCGCCATAGTTCTTGCGACCGCTGGGCATCCAGCCAGCACGGGTCAGGATAAGCGAGGCAAGCATCGGCGCGGCAAAGCAAAGCCCGACCAGAATCAGGATCGTTCTGCTTCTTTTCTGTGGCGTCATGGGCGCGAGTCCTTGCGTGGTCGATGCCACAAAATGTAAAACACCAGAGTTCCGATGGCGAAGCTCAGCCACTGCAGCGCGTAGCCACGGTGACGGTCCGCGCTCAGTCCCGGAAGTTGCCAGGAACGCATGAATCCCGACCCGGCATCAGCTTCAAGTACTGCGACGCGATCCGGCAGGCCGGGAAGATCCAGTGCAGTGCGCAAGCTGGCGATATCAATGCGACTGAGCAGCAACGGGAATTGTAGATTGTCCGATGGCGAGCCCGGCATGCCCGATGCTGCCCCCATACGCATGCCAGACGCAGGTGGTTCGGTCAACAGTGCCAACCCAGACACCAACATCGGCAGCGCTGGAATCACCGGCGCAGCGCGCCTTGAACGATCGGCTGCCACCCACCCCAGCCCGAGCAGAACCGAGCGACCAGGGTGCACGTTGAGTAGCACATAGGCATCCACGCCGTACTGGCCGTCGCGCATGCGGTTGTCCAAAAGAATCAATCGATCGCGGTCCAGATCGCCATCGATACGCACCAGCTCCGCAACCGACGGGCGCGGTGCATCCAGCGCAGCCACTAGCGAACGTGGATGCTGGGCTTGCACGGCCTCGCGAAACTGAGCGTCACGTTGCTCTTTTACTTCCGCGCGCTGCCACTGCCAGCGCGATGCGCTCAGAAACAGCACGATCAGCAATAGAAACGGCAGCGTTGAAATCAGGCTCGGTCGGCGCCATCGCGTCTGCGTCATCGTCTTCACCTTCGCCGGCTATAATAGAGAGCAAGCGCAAACGCGCTGCGCCCGGCTGCAACAGGGCAGAAATTGCCAATCTTCTGGATGAGCGAAATGCTGCAGAAACTCTTCATCGTCGCCGTGTTCCTGGTGATTCTCTACAACCTCGGCGTGGGCCTTTATTACATGATGACCGACAAAGGCACGACCAATCGCACAGTCAATGCGCTGACCCGACGCATTGCGATTTCGGTTGGCCTGATCTTGTTGCTGGCATTTGCGGCCTGGATGGGCTGGATCGAGCCGCATGGCATTCGCGTCGAATAGCGATCCGGTAGAGCGCAGATCGCTCCGCTCTACAACAACCAGCCAATGCGGCGGACGCAGACCTGCTCTAAAGCATCAAGTCACAGTAGCGCAACCACCTGCGCGCACGACCGCAGAGATTCAGTATCAGAGCACGTAGACGAACAGGAACAAGCCCAGCCAGACCACGTCGACGAAATGCCAGTACCAGGCAATCGCTTCGAATCCAAAATGTTGGTCGCGGGTGAAGTGACCCTTGGCACATCGGAACCACGCGATGATCAGCATGATGGTGCCCAGCGTCACGTGCATACCGTGGAACCCGGTCAACATGAAAAAAGTGCTGCCGTAAATACCCGAACCCAGAGTCAGCCCGAGCTCGTGATAGGCGTGCGCGTACTCAGTAGCCTGGTAGTACAGAAAGAGCGCGCCGAGCGCGACGGTAAGGCCCAACCAGATCAGCAGGCTGGTGCGCTTGCCGGCACGCAGCGCATGATGCGCAATAGTGATGGTCACGCCGGATGACAGCAGCAGTAGCGTATTGATCAGCGGCAAGCCCCACGGGCCGATCGTGCTGAACGACCCGCCGACGCCCTGCGGACCATTGGTTGGCCACGTCGAACTGTAATTGCTCCAGATGAATTCGTTGGTGAGCGCGCCATCGCCTTCGCCGCCAAGCCACGGCACGGAAAGATTGCGCGCATAGAACAGCGCACCGAAAAAGGCGGCGAAGAACATCACTTCCGAGAAGATGAACCAGATCATGCCCATGCGGAAGCTCACGTCCACCTGGCTGTTGTAAAACCCCTTGATTGATTCGCGGATGACGTCACCAAACCAGCCGAATAATATGACTGCCATGGCGGCCACGCCGGTCAACAGCATCCAGCCGCCGCCGGCCGCGTGATTGACGGTAAACGCTGCGCCCAGCATGGTGAGGAACAGACCCAAAGTGGCAAGGATCGGCCAGGGACTGCCATGCGGCACGTAGTAGAGATTGATGTCGTGGCTGGATTCTTGATGTGCCATGGGGTTCTCCGAACTTAAATCTGCTGAGGCGAAGCGGTTGGACGCGTTTCGGCGACGATTTTTTGGGAACCTCTGGAAACCGCCTGCGCGGTTCGAGTGCAAGGCGCACGGAGCGGTCGCTCCTGCGCATCCTGCGCCCGCGACACACGCACAACCAAGTGCAGCGCAGGAAACGCAGTGTACGCGGGTACATGAGGATTCCGCTGCACAGGGAAGTGCGAGTGTCGCGTGAGGCAGGATGCCGGGAGCGGCCGAGCACCGCGCAACGCGGCAATCGGATCGCGCAGGGGGTTTCTAGGGGTTTCCTTTATCGGGTCAACGCGCACTGGATTAAACACATAGCGGAAGGTGATCGTGTTGACGTCTTTCGGCAACTGATCGTCCAGCATGAAGCGAACCGGCATGGCACGCGATTCACCGGCATTGAGATGTTGCTCAGTGAAGCAAAAGCATTCGGTCTTGGTCAGATTTACCGAAGCCTTGCTCGGCGCCACGCCAAAAATCGCCTGGCCGGACATGCCCAGCGCGCCGCGGTTGGTGGCGGTGAACACCACTTCATTCAATTCGCATGGGTGCACTTTCAGGGTTTTCTTCTGACTATCGAGCTGCCAGGGCAGATCGGCATGAATGCTGGTATCGAATTCGACGGTGACCACGCGCGAATGCTCGACGCCGGTGCACACCGGTGCCACTGTTGCCGCCTGCACTGGCTTGATGCCGAGAATTTTTTCGCACAGAACGTCGTAGAACGGAACCAGCGCAAACCCAAACCCAAACGAAGCCAGAGTGGCGACCAGCGACCACTTCAAGGTGCGGCTATTGCGGCGCAGGACTGCGTCAGATGGACTTGACTGCGCAGTCATGAGCGCAATACCCCGCCCAGCCAGAACAACACATAGACCCCAACTGCGGCCAGCCCGACGAACAAAGCCGTACGCCGCGCGCGGGCGCGACGCTGGGCAAGGTCGTGGTCGGTGTTCATCTGTCGAATTCCTTTTATCAATGGGTCGCGTTGGTCAATCAGTCGCGCTGGTCAATGGCTCGGGCAATCAATGAGAAACGTCGCCGTGCGCCAGTTTCCTGTCGTCGATGACCGGCGGCGTGGTGAAGCTGTGGTAAGGCGCTGGCGAGGACAATGTCCACTCCAGTCCATGCGCGCCTTCCCAGACTTCGTCCGTCGCTTTGGCGCCGCGCTTGCGTACACAAACATCAAACACGATCCAGGCAAACAGCAATTGGGTCAGGCCGAAACCGAAGCCGCCAATTGATGACCACAGGTTGAAATCGGCGAAAACCACGTTGTAGTCGGGAATGCGCCTTGGCATGCCGGCCAGGCCGAGGAAATGCTGCGGGAAGAAAAGCAGATTGACGAAAATCGTCGACAACCAGAAATGGATCTTGCCGAGCCTCTCGTTGTAGTGACGCCCCGTCCATTTGGGCAACCAGAAATAAGTGGCCGCCATGATCGAGAAGATGGCACCGGTGACCAGCACATAATGGAAATGCGCGACCACAAAATAGGTATCGTGATACTGGAAATCGGCCGGCACGATGGCCAACATCAATCCGGAGAATCCGCCAATGGTGAACATGATGACGAAGCCGACCGCGAACAGCATCGGCGTTTCAAAGCTCATTGAGCCTTCCCACATGGTGAACACCCAATTGAACACTTTGATGCCGGTAGGAATCGCAATAAGCATCGTGGCGTACATGAAGAAAATTTCGCCGCCGAGCGGGATGCCGACGGTGAACATGTGGTGCGCCCACACGATGAACGACAGGAAAGCGATTGAGGCAATTGCGTAGACCATCGCCTGATAGCCGAACAGCGGCTTGCGCGCAAAGGTCGGGATGATCTCGGAGACGATGCCAAATGCGGGCAGGATCATGATGTAGACCTCGGGATGCCCGAAGAACCAGAAGATGTGTTGGAACATCACCGGGTCGCCGCCGCCCGCGGCATTGAAGAAGCTGGTACCGAAGAACTTGTCGGTCAGCAGCATGGTCACCGCGCCGGCCAAAACCGGCATCACTGCGATCAGCAGAAACGCAGTAATCAGCCACGACCAGACAAACACGGGCATCTTCAGCAGATCCATGCCGGGAGCACGCATGTTGAGGATCGTGGCAATGATATTGATCGCGCCCATGATCGAGCTGATGCCCATCATGTGAATGGCGAAAATGGTGAAGGCAACATTATCGCCACCCTGGATCGACAGCGGCGGATACAACGTCCAGCCGCCGGCGGGACCGCCACCGCCAATACCGAAAAACAGGTACAGGGCGAGCGGCAGCAACAGCAGGGTGAACGCGAACGGCAGGATCCAGAACGACCAGTTGTTCATGCGCGGCAACGCCATGTCCGGCGCGCCCACCATCATCGGCACCATCCAGTTGGCAAGTCCGACGAACGCCGGCATGACTGCACCAAAGATCATTACCAGTGCATGCATGGTGGTCATCTGGTTGAACACTTCCGGATGCACAAGCTGCAGACCCGGCTGGAAAAGCTCGGCACGAATCACCATCGCCATGGCGCCGCCGATAAAAAACATGATCAGCGAGAACACTAGGTACATCGTGCCGATGTCCTTGTGATTGGTCGCATAGAACCAGCGGTTGATGAAGCCGTGCGGCTTGTGATCGTGGTCGTCGTGATGACCGGCGTCGTGTGTGACGTTAGCGTAGGCCATAACGTTTCCTCAATTCAGATTGCTGGCGGCGACCGCGGACGCGGCGGCGTCGGTCGCTACGATAGGGGCGGCGTCGGGATTGGCAGAAGTCTGTTGTCCGGCCAACCACTGGTCGAATTCGGCCTTGGGTTTGACCTCGACCACGATCGGCATGAAGCCGTGGTCCTTGCCACAGAGTTCAGCGCATTGACCGCGGTAGATACCCGGTTTGGAAACGCGGGTCCAGCCATCGTTGATGAAGCCGGGAATCGCGTCCTGCTTCCAGCCGAGCTCGGGCACCCACCAGGCATGGATCACGTCTTCGGAAGTAATAACGAAACGCACCTTGGTGTCAGCCGGGATCACCAATGGACGGTCCACGTCGAGCAGATAGTTGTCAATCGAGTACGGATCGACGCCAGAACCGACGCGTCGCGCGTCATCGCTGTCGCGCTTGAGCGAGCTCATGAAATTGACGTCGGTGCCAACGTATTCGTAGCGCCATTTCCACTGATAGCCAGTGACCTTGATGGTCAATTCCGACTCGGACGTATCAGCGGACTGCAGCATTACTTTGGTCGCCGGCCAAGCCATACCGATCAGGATCAGCGTCGGCACCACGGTCAACACGACTTCGATCGCGGTGTTGTGGCTCCACTTGCCAGCGACCGCACCCTTGGACTTTCGGAATCGCCACATGGCGAAGAACATCATGCCGAACACGATGGCGCCGATTGCGCAACAGATCAGGAAGGCGATCATGTGCAGGTCGTAGGCCGATTGACTGGTCTGGGTGACCCCCTTGCCCAGGTTGAGCTGCCAGCGCTGTGGCGCTTCGGCCCAAGCTGACAGGCTGGTCGCCAGCATCACCAGTGCCAGCCCGGCACCGCTGATCGCGCGCCTGAGCGACGCGAATTTTGGCAACGCGGAGCTGCTCGGCTGGCTGCTGGCCAGTGGTTTCATGGCGGA
>JANMSL010000126.1:0-4138 GCA_031389245.1 Lysobacterales bacterium
GGCAAGGCTGAGGGCGTCGCCATCGCTGTCGCGCTGTTCACACCACCCATCGCGTTGGTGCCGCTCATCGATTTGCCGCTCATCATCGGCTGCATCATCTCCATCATCTTCATCATGTCCATGCCCATACCCATGCCGCCGGCACCGGGCGGCGCCATCGTCGACGGCGGTGCCATCGGGGCCATCGGTGTGCCCATGTCGTCCTCCATCCCGCCCATCCCGGCAACGGCGGGCGGCGGCATCGTGGACGTCGGTGCCGTCGGCGTCATCGGCATGCCCATCTTGTCGTCCATCCTGCCTTTTTCGCCCATAGCCATCGCCAACTGCGGAGGCTGCGGCTTCGTATCCATACGTGCGCCAGGCCGTGCGTGGCCAGCCGCGGCTGCCTGCATGCGTTGTTCAAGCGTGCGTGCCTGCTCGCGCAGGCTGGATAGATCGCGCTGCATTTGCGTCATATCCGTGGTTGGTGCAGGCGTCTGCGCGTTCACCTGGAAGGCAGCAAGCCCCGCGATCAATCCACCGGTGCACATTGCCGAAAGCGTGTTTGAACGAAATTTCATGGTGTTTCTCCTGAAAGAAAATGCAATTCCAACCATCGTCTACTCGGTCGGTTTGCGGGTCACTGTTCGGTGCAGCGCTTAGCGCGCTTTGACGAACTGAAAAATCTGAAATTTGTCCCATCGCTTAATCAATGGGGCTAGTGGTGTTTGTACCAACCCAACCCCTTGATGTCGTTCCACGACGTCGTTTGATGGCAGCGATAGCACTGGTTGACCTGGGCCGGTCCGCAGCACTGGGCCACCGCAGCATCGGTTTGCCCGGCGACCGTCTTCGAGACCATCGCAAAGTGCTCCATGTAGTGACTCGGCGGCGCCTGATGGCATTGCGCACAATCAAGTGATCCGGGCCCGGGATGCTGGAATTGCGCAATCGTCCATTGCGAAGTGACGTGACAATTCGTGCACTCGGGTCCGAACAGACCGGCGTGCGGTTCGGCGGTTGCGTGACATGACTGGCAATTCAATGTCATCTCGAACGGACTGAGCTGCGGATGACTGCGGTTAGGTGACTGTGTCATTGGATGCCGTCGCACCCAGTGCAGTAGGTCTGTTTGCACCAGCGATTGGTTATCGCCTGCCGATGATTCGACGCGCTTCAAGCCGATGCGCGCCAACGTCGTGTGATCCATCTGCCGCAGATTCGCGCTCTCGCCCTGATGCTCGATGTGACAGCGACCGCAGCTCCCGATCGTGGCGTGGAACGCCGTCGGCTGACGCTGTAGTAAAGCCGTGTTGTTGGCGTGACAGCCGATGCACTTCGCATCATCAGCACCTACGACAGAGGTATGGCAGGCAGCGCAATCATTTTGCAGCTCGGCGTGCGCCAACGAAAGCGCGCCTGGCATGGCCTGGCGTTGCCAAGTGGACAGATCACCGACATCACGCCATCGCCAACCGCTCAGCAGCACAGCCGCGATGGTCACAACGAGAATCAGCGCCAGTGTGCGTCTCATCGGCGCCGCCTCATTGGAACCACCGCAAACCAAAATGAATTCCCGCCCAGATATGCAATGCGAGCAGGATGTAGAAGGCCAAGGCGGTCGCGATGTGCAGCGTCAGCCACAGTGACGACAGCCGCTTGAATCGTTGATGCGACGTGATCGAGTATTCGACCTCGGCGATCGATTCGGCCGCACGGACCGCACGTCTCGAAGGTGTTTCCGAGTCCAGGTCACCACTTGCCGCGAACACTGCCCTTTGCAACCCAAGGACCGACCAGAAGCCGTGGGATGCAGCGGAAGTAACCAATGGGTCGGGGTTACTTGCGAGCGCATTCACCGCCTCGTTGTAAACCGTTTCGAGTTTGGTCAGCAAATCCTGTTTCTCGCGCAGCTCTAGCGACACCTGGGCAAGCAAGTGCACTCCGACGTAGCCACTGAGCGATGTCAGCAACATCAGGGTCGTCAACGCGATGCCAAGGTTGCTTTCGAATCGGTGTCCGCTGTGCAGTAGCGCGAGCATGGCACCGACCGCGCCGGTGTAGACATGCCAGGTCATGATGCCGCGCATGGCGCCGCGTTTGTTGATTGCCTGGTGCAGCCAGGGCAGGCGTTTGGCGGCGGCATAGGCGATGGAGAACAGCACCATCAAGCTGGCGCCGGATATGGCGAGGATGCCACCTGCCACGCTGCCAGGAAATCGCGGTGAGCGATGGACAATGAAACCCAGCCACAGCACCATCAGTAGTGCGATCAAGGTACTGAGCATCTTCCGTTCGCGAGTCATCGAATAGTCGCTCGGCTATTCGTCTAAGCGTCGACCGTTACATCACTGGTCGACTTCGCCTGGCAAGCGAGAATGATGTTGTTCTGCTTATCGCCTATGTCGAGTGCGTCCTGGATTTCCATGGTGACGGTTCCCGTCAACAACTTGACCTTGCATACGCCACAGGTACCGACCCGGCACGAATAGTCGATGTTGACGCCGACGGCTTCCGATGCTTCAAGCACTGTCTTATCCGGCGCAAGTAAAGCGGTGCGCTTGGATCGGGCGAAAGTTGCCACCGCGGTGCCTGTCGCTGCGGCGCCTTCCTGCGCGGGAACTCCGTTCGCGAGCTGATTCGCGGCCATTGCGGGCGCACCGGCAGGCTCAGCCGCCGGGCGCTCCTTGCCGATGAATATTTCCGACTTGATCTGTTCCGTGGGAACACCCAAATCGGCCAACATCGGCTTCAACGCATCCATCATCGGTTTGGGTCCACACAGATGGATGCGGCGCGTGCGGATATGTGGAACCGCCGCGATCAACAGATCCTTCGTAATGGCTCCTTTTGCATACGGCCAATCAGCGGACATGGCCTCCATCGCCGTGATGATGAGGTGCAGGTTCGGGTACCTTCGTTGCAGGTACTCAAGTTCCTCGCGATAGATCATGTCCTGCTCGCCGCGACAGCCGAATATGAAAAACATGTCGCCGGGCCAGGAACGATCGGTGAGGTAACGCAACACGCTCATCATCGGCGTGATGCCTACGCCTCCAGAAATCAACACGATGCTGTTGGCAGCGTCGCCGAGGAAAGTGAAGCTTCCTGAGGGACCGGTCGTCTGCAAGGTGTCGCCTTCATGCACGTTGTGCAGGAAGCCAGACACCGTGCCACGTTCCTCGCGCTTGACGGTGACTTCGAGAAAATCGCGGCGCGTGGGCGAAGATGCAATCGTGTAGGAGCGCTTCACCAACTGATCGTTGGGCTGCACTGTGAAGGTGATGAACTGCCCAGGCAGATGGCGAAAAGGCACGCTGCCGCCCGCGAGATCGGCAAGCCGCAAGGTGCGGACATTCGGGGTCTCATCGAAAATCCTGACCACGCGCATCAGTCCGGTCCACGAGTTGGACAAGGACGGCGCATCGTCGGGGCGCAACGCCGGCGTCGAAACTTGCACCGCAGACACGACTGTCTTGACGGGTAGCGCGGAGTCCTGATTGCTGCCGGCGAGCCTCGCGACCAATGTTTGAGCCCGCTGCATTTTCTTGACGCTGGCCCAGATCACCGATGCAGCCACCGCGAACAGGATGAACATCGTAAAGTAGTGAAAGCCGCTTAACCCGAAGATACCGTGGGGAACCTGCAGATCAGCAGGTGGCAGCAGGTTCATATTGCTTTTGAACCATTCGAGGGCTACGGCGCTTGGTGCCGCGTCACCGGAAAGCGCGCTGAGTGCTGCGATCCCGCTGTCGAACTGCGACACGCCCTGCTTCAGCTGCGCCGTCGCCGCTCGCATCTTCGGGAAATCTTGCGTCGATGCCGAAACATTGAGTTGTTCCAGTCCCACAGACATCTGCGCTGCGCCTGATGCCATTCGTTCGCGTGCCAAAGATTCGAATTGCACGCGCGTCGCCGGCGTCAGGCCTTCAACTTCCATCAGTGCAGGATAGAGTTCCTTGCGCGGCGGCACGCCCATCTGCCGCATCATTTCGCCCATCATCTCCGCGCCGCCGGGCGGCATGGCTACGCCAGGAGCGGTGCTGGGAACCACGGTGGACGAACCGTCAGCTGCAGCAGTTGCTCCGGGCGTATCAGTATTGACGGTCTGAGTCGATGCGGCATCACCTGCGGCAGCGGCGGGATGATGGCTGGCGTG
>JANMSL010000138.1:0-3473 GCA_031389245.1 Lysobacterales bacterium
GAAAATTTTCCGAGCCTTGAAACATCAGTTGTTCGAACAGATGCGCAAAGCCCGTCCGGCCAGGCCTCTCGTTCTTGGAGCCGACGTGGTACCAAAGATTGACCGCGACGATGGGCGCCTTGTGATCTTCGTGCACGATGACGCGCAGGCCATTATCGAGTTTGAACTCTGTAAAGGGAATGTCGACCTTGGCGGCTGCGAGACTGGAAATGGCGAGCGTGGTGGCAATGCCGAAGGCGAGACGACGAAGCAACATGTGCGGTTCCTTGGATCGGGGATCGTGAAGACGGATGAAGTCGCGCTCGCAGCCCAACGGGGCATAGCGGGAATCAAGGGTGGACGAGCATGGTAATCGCTCGGCGCCAGCGTTTACACTGACCAAGGTCATGGTTGATCGGGAGATTTCAATGCAGCGGATATTGGTCACCGGGGCAGCGCGCGGCATCGGCTTTGAGTTTGTCAGGTGTTTTCTGGCGCGCGGCGATCGCGTTTTCGCCGCAGTGCGCAAGCCCGCCGCCGACGCACACTGGGCCGAATTGGCTGTCAATTACCCCGACCGACTCACCGTGCTGACGCTGGATGTGTCGCAGCTCGACAGCTTCACCGCGTTTGCCGATTCACTCTCCGAACACACTGATGCCCTCGATCTTCTGATCAACAACGCCGGGCTATTGCCCAGCGGCGAACGCTTCGGCAATGTCGAACCGCTTGATCTGGAGCAAACCTTCCGCGTCAACGCCGCGGCACCGCTGTTGTTGACCCAGGCACTCACCCCGGCGCTGGCGCGTGGCCTGCACCCGAAGGTGCTGAACCTGTCCAGTGAGCTGGCGTCGATTGCACAGCGCAAAACGTTCTCGACTCCGAGCTACTGCATCAGCAAGGCGGCGTTGAACATGGCGACGCGGCTGATGGCCTTTGAGCTGGAGCAGCGCGGCGTCGGCTGCGCCGCTGTGCACCCGGGTTGGGTGAAAACCGATATGGGTGGCGCCAATGCGCCGCTCGCGGTCGAAGATTCAGTGCGCGCACTGATCGGGTTCATCGAGCGGCTGGTGCCTGAACACTACGGCGGTTTTTTCGCGTCAGATGGGCGACGGCTGCCTTGGTGAGCGACTCGTTGCTCAGCGTGATGTCGCGGCGTGCGTATTCCTGCTGCCCCTGGTGCAGCGTTAAGAGCTGCATGTGGTGTGGAGAAATTCGTTGCATAGGTGCATCATTGGACCCCCATCTACGCTCAGGAATCAGTCATGGCCATACGCAAAGCGACTGCCGCATGGCAGGGCAGTGTCACCGAGGGGAAAGGTGAGCTGGCGTTGGAGAGCGGTGTGTTCAAGGGGCCTTACGATTTCCGTGCGCGCTCGACCGACGGCACCGGCATGACCAATCCCGAAGAGCTCATCGCGGCAGCGCATGCGGGCTGCTTCACCATGGCGTTTTCGGCCACACTTGGCAAGAGCGGCTTCACGCCCAGTCAGATCAACACCGAGGCACGCGTGCATCTGCAACCCGGCGGCGGCGGCTTCGTGATTCCGCGCATTGATCTGATCATGAGCGCCAGCGTGCCGGGCATTGACGCTGCAAAATTCCAGGAACTTGCAACCTCGGCCAAGGTGAACTGTCCGGTCTCCAAAGCGTTGGCCGGATGCGAGATCACGCTGGAAGCGACCCTGGTCTGAGTTGGCGCTGGGTTGAGCAGAAGCGGCGGGTCGGCGTTTTCGCGCGCTCTTCGCGTGCCCTTCATTCCCGCTCGGCTGCAATTGCGCACATGCTTCGCTGCCCTGTCATCGTCTTTCTTGTCGCCGCCAACGCCGCTGCCTCGGCAACGGAGGTATTGCGCTATGACGGCAGCGCCCGCGATGCTGACAGCGGCGCATTGCTGTACCGGGAAACGCATTATCTGCAACAGTCCGCCGAGCGCATCGAGCAGCGCGTGGTGTTGTATCGCTGCCCAGCTACGGACGCAGCGTTTGCGCGCAAAATGGTTCGCTACGGGCTGCGCGCGGAACAGCCTGATTTTGAGCTGATCGATGCGCGGTTGGGCTATCGCGAGGGCCTGCGTCGCAACGCGGATCGCAGCGCGTCGACGTTCGTGCAGCTCAATCGCGCCAGCAGCGAGACTCGTCAGCTACTTTCCGCAAACCAAGCCTTTGTGGCCGATGCCGGCTTCGACGAATTCCTCAAGCAGCACTGGGATGCACTGCAGAGTGATCAGGCAGTTCGCCTGGAGTTTCTGGTACCGGCGCAGTTGGCAACCATTGGATTCAAGATCCGCAAGCACCGCGAACAGCGTGTGGGCGCGCGCGACGCATCGGTGATCCGGCTGTCACTGGGTGCCTGGTGGGGATTTATCGCACCGCATATCGATGCCGCCTATGATCAACAGACGCGCACCTTGCTGCGCTACGAAGGGCTGAGCAATCTGCGCGACGGCGAAGGTCGCAATTTCAACGTGCAGGTAGAGTTTCCACCCGAGGCGAGACGGCATACCAGCCTGTCCGCATTACGGCAGGCAAGTCAAAGTGTCCTGGTGCAGTCTTGCGAAAATCGGCAAGAGACCTAAGGATGGTCTGAATAGGTCACCACTTCGTCTTCGCCACACTGCTTATTACTGGCCAAACCCCAAAAAACCTGCGGTTTTTCGCCCCCTGACTCAGGGGGCTATCGCGGCTCCAGACTTGTTCAGAGGTTCGGTCTGAATAGGTCACCACTTCGTCTTCGCCACACTGCTTATTGCTTGCCAAACCCCAAAAAACTGCGGTTTTTCGCCCCTGACTCGGGGGCTATCCACGCTCCGAATTTGTTCAGAGGTTCGCTGCGGACTCGCGGCAACGCTCGCATTCGCCGCCAGCGACTCGTCCAGAAAATCCCGGGCTGCGACCAAACGCGGGTGCGCTGCATCTCCTGTTAGGCGCGCGTACGGTGCGCGTTCAACCGGGAGATCAAAAATGAAGCTCAAATCGATACTCGCACGTGGCGCGGCCGCGCTCGCATTGACCAGCCTGATCGGCGCCATTCATGCTGGCGAAGCCGGCAGCAACACCACCGTCATCAAGCTGATGGGCAAAGACAAACCGATCGAAGCGCTGACCTTCGAAGGCGAACTTGCGGCAGGGGAATCACGCGGGTTGTACACCGATGCCGGCACACCGGTCACCGTGCGTCGCACCGAAAAAGGGCTGGATATCGAAACCACCGAACACACGGTGCAAGTTCCGTATCCGAACGCCCTGGCAGCGCGTGGCGAATCCAATGTTCGCGTCAATGGCAATGGCGCACACGAAAGGGTGGTGATCGTGCATGGCGACGTCGGTGGCACACACCCTGCAGGCGCGCAAGGTCATCAGAAGCGCGTCATTGTGGTCAAGCGCGGCGATGCTGGCGATACCGACGTCAGTGTTGACGTGCGCGCTGGGCATCTTGAGGATTTAGCCGACCTTGAGTCATTGGCGGACCTGCACGCACACGATGCCGACGGT
>JANMSL010000165.1:0-6842 GCA_031389245.1 Lysobacterales bacterium
CACCGGTTGTCAGTAGTGGCCTTTCCGTCAATAAGTACAGGTATTTACGGTTACCCCATTGAACAGGCAGCAGCCGTCGCGGTCGGCAGCGTTAAGAGTGCCCTGATCAACTTTCCAGTCATTCAAGAGGTGCAGTTTTGCTGTTTCAGCGAAGCCGATCTCTTGGTCTACAAGCGTGTCCTTGGAGACACGGTTGCCTAACCAAGCGTCAAGCCGACCGCCGGCGAAGTTTTTCGTTTTAATTAACCGCCGCCATGCGCCGGCGGCTTAACGCGGTGTTGAGGCTGTAGAAAAACTTCTTCGAAAAATTTGCCAGTGACAGGTACGAAAGAGTGACCTCACCAGAAGCTCAGCAGTCAACGATCGGCACCTCGGGAGGGATTTAGGACCCCCCAGGAATTGCCGAAATTTTCGCTAATCAACTTTTTCTACGGCCTCGTTAGGCGTCATGAAGCAAGGATCGAGCTTGGTCCTGCCGATTCGCGAACCACTTGCTACAGTGCAAAGCTTGCTCGCGACTTCGGGCGCAGCCACTCGGAAAGCTCAGGTACCTCATGAAATCAGTCAAAGTTGAGATCACGCGCTTCGTGGACGAAGACCAGCCAGGGTTCGTCGAGTGCGTACTGATCGACGCCGAAGGAAGGCGACACACGTTTATCGAGAAGAGTCCAATCGTGAGTTCAGCGAACTTGTGGTCAAACAGCGGCTACCCTCAGGCTGGAAGCATTGCCTGCGAAGTGCGCGAAGTGTGGAAACATCCAGAGGGTCGCGTGCTTGTACGCGTGTCAACGGAGGAGCCCTGGGGCGTGGAATCAACCGAGGGGCTCACTACGTTTGTTTTGTCCAGTTCCCAGATGACGGACGCCTGACTGCGCCGCTTAGCTCAATCTTCAGAACTCAATGAAAGCCAAGACTGTCCTGCGCTTGAACGCCGCACTGGATGCACAGCTTTCGGTGCTTCAAGACGCATGTGAGGCAAACGAGTACGTCGAACAGAAGCGCCTCTTTGCTGCTGCCATGACCGCCTTGCTCGACATAGCCAATCCCCTCTATTCCGAGCATCCGCAGCTCAGGCCAGTTCAGCTCGGAGGTCCATTTGATTTGCCAGGCAGGTGGGCAGAGTTGGGCGCAGCTATTCCCATTGACCCACCATGACTATGCGTTCAATCCGACAGTCGATGAAGCTCGTCTTGTACATCAGCTGCGGCCTTACGCTGGCGGCTTGATTCAATCGTTCGGGCGATTCAGAGTCCGCCAGTCAGCGCAGAGACGAAGCGAAGAGCCGCGTGGGACTGGCGTGAGTTGTAGTATCGACTCTTGGGTTAGCGTTCGCTCGGCGTCCTGCGAGCGCTGAACGAAGAGCCGATTGCGCGTTACGTGCTGCTTGAGGGAGATCGCAATGACCGCCAAAGATATCGTCGCCGAGCTCAAGAAACTCGCCAACGCACAAACCAAGAAATCCTGGATGGACCACGGCGCCCAAGAACCGTGCCTCGGCGTCAAGGTCGAGGACATGAAGAAGATCCAGAAGCGCGTCAAGACGGACTATCAGCTCGCACTGGATCTTTACGACACCGGCATTGCCGACGCGATGTACCTCGCTGGACTGATCGCGGACGACGCGAAGATGACCAGGAAGGACCTGCAAAAATGGGTCGAAGGCGCCAGCTCGGACTGGGTCGCCGAATTCACGGTGCCGTGGGTGGCGTCCGCGAGCCCGCATGGTCGAGAGATTGCCTTGAAGTGGATTGAATCCAAGGACGAAGCCATCGCCTCGGCCGGCTGGCAGACTTACAGCAGCATGGTCGCCATCAAGGACGACGCGGACCTCGACCTTGGCGAGATCAAGTCGCTTCTGCAACGCGTGGCGAAGTCGATCCACCAGCAGCCCAATCGCGTCAAATACGTGATGAACAGTTACGTCATCGCCGTCGCCTGCTACGTCGAACCACTGCACAAGCTCGCGGTCGCCACGGCCAACGGCATCGGCAAGGTTGCCGTCGACCTGGTCGGCGCCTGCAAGATTCCGTTCGCGCCCGACCATATCAAGAAGTTCGAAGCACGCAGCGTGATCGGCAAGAAGCGCAAGTCGCCCAAGTGTTGATCGGACCGTCGAGGCCCGCGCGGGAGGATTCACCAAGATCGGGCACGGAGAGACCTCATTGAAGTGTGCCCGCGCGCTCGTGGTGTCCGTACCTGCAGCTGGGCAAGGGCATGCGCGCGGCGGAACGCCACCCGTTGGATTTCTGCATCGGCGATTGGGATACTTTCGAGACGGATGCCCCAGGCGGGCCGTCCATAGCGCGCGCGCCGAGCCGATCGCCCAAGGCTGCGCCATCCGTGAGCTCTATGAGCAGGGCGATGGACTTGTCGGCGACAGCATCCTGAGCTACGACCCGGTCCCGCCGATCATATGCAAAGTATCGAACGTACTTGGCGGAAAATCGTTCAAGATTTTCGCCAGGTGCGTTCACCTTGGCAACGTCCGACTGTTACTTCAACGTTAATCGCCATGATTGCCCGCCCGACGCTTGACGCGAGTCCGTTCAAATTGAAGAAGCATCGAGCGGTGAGCGTCAAGAGATTGAACTTGTCTTGATTACCATTCGGTTGCTGGCCGCCTACCATGATGGCTACATCGAGTTGCGTTGCTCCTTGCCAATGGTCTGCTTCCGGCTGGGGCGGACTTGGTGATACGGAGCGAGCGTTGGTGACGACTGGGAGCGGTAATGGCGATGCGTCTACCCTCAGCATTACGGCGCCTCAGACTCGGACGCGTGGCAGATCGCAGCCACTGCCCGCGATACACGGGGCGCGACTCGCAACTTGGCCGGTGCCGGTGTAGCGTAGCGCTTCGTCCAGCTCCTGAATCGGCATGACCGAAGCCCCGCCCCGTTCGCCATCCGGTGCATCTGCGCACGCCTTGTTCGACGAGGTCTACGATCGTCTGAAGGCCATGGCCGGGCGCCAGCGTGCGCGTAGCGGAGCCCCACTGACGCTGGGCACGACCGAACTGGTGCATGAGCTGTATCTGCGCATGGTGCGTGCCGGCGAAAAGCGTTTCGAAGATCCGGTGCAATTTTTCGCCTACGCGGCGCGCGCGATGCGCAACATCTTGATCGACGCCGCGCGCAGTCGAGGTCAGCTCAAGGCCGGCGGCGATCAGCTGCGCGTGTCGATGACCGATCCAGCGGTGGGTGCCGTCGAGATTGATTCGGCCCGCGCGATCCAGCTCGACAGCGCCCTCAAGCTGCTGGAAGCCGAAGACGCACGCGCTGCACGCGTGGTCGAGTTGCATTATTTTGCCGGGCTGTCGTTGCAACAGATCGCCGATCTGCTGGGCGTGGTGCGGCGCACCGTCGATCGCGACTGGCGCTATGCGCGCGCCTTTCTGATGGCGCAGATCGATTAGATGTCGCACTCGCACGCACATATCCGTTATCGCTGGACATGAGCGATCCGACCGCCGGCACCACCCAGAACAGCGCCCGCCTGCGCGCGCTGTTCGAGGCCTGTTCCGATCTGTCGCCAGACGCGCGCGCCGCCTTTCTTGTCGAACACAAAGTCAGTGACGAATTGCGTGCGCTGCTTGATGCCATGCTTCTGGCCGACGCCAGGGTCGAGGGCGTATTCGAGATTCCGGCCACGGCCTGGGCAGAGCAACTGGCGCCGATTACAAGCGAAATCGAGGCCATGGTCGGCACCACAGTCGGCGGCTTTCATATCAGCGCGCTGCTCGGCCATGGTGGATCGGCGGTGGTGTTTCGTGCTGAGCGGCAAGTCGCCGGCGCTATCCAGACGGTGGCGCTGAAACTGCTGCGCAACGGACTGTTCTCGTCCGAGGCACAGCGCCGCTTCCGCCGCGAGCAGTCGATACTCACGCAGTTGTCGCATCCCAATATCGCACATCTGATCGACGCCGGTATCAGCACGGCGGGTATTCCCTATATCGCGATGGAGCTGGTGGACGGCCTGACCCTGACCGATTACGCCGAGCAGCAGGCGCTCACACTGCCGGCGCGGCTGCGTCTGCTGGCCGATTTGGGACGAGCGGTCGATGCCGCACACCGCGCGCTGATCGTGCATCGTGATCTGAAGCCCTCAAACATACTGGTGAACGCCGAAGGCCAGGTCAAGGTGCTGGATTTCGGCATCGCCAAACTGCTCGGCGATGAAGCAGAAACGGCGACGCAGCATATTTCGCTGACCCCGGGCTATGCCGCGCCCGAACAGTATCGCAGCGGCGCCGTGTCGACAGCGGTCGACGTCTATGCGCTGGGTGTCATTGCCGCTGAGCTCCTGATCGGCGCGCGCCTGGGTCCCGATGCATTGCTGCCACGCGCGGGCGAGCCCAATGATGCCGCGCGCGGGCGCTGGCGTCTGCTGGATTCGGATTTGACGACCCTGTTGCGCACCGCGCTGGCCAGCGAGCCGGCGCAGCGCTATGCCTCGGCCCGGCATTTCGCCGACGACATCGAGCACTACCTGCGCAACGAGCCGATCACCGCGCACGCGCCATCGCGCGGATATCGCGCACGCAAGTTCATCGCCCGCAATCGCATCGCGGTGTTCGCCGGCAGCGCATTCGTGCTGGCGCTGATGGCGGCGCTGGGCACCACACTTTGGCAGGCCAGGATCGCCAGAGCAGAGGCGGCACGCGCGGACAGCATGCGCGATTTCATGTTCGATGCCTTTGCCGATGCCGAACCCAGCGTGCCGCGCGATGGACCGGTCACGGTACTGGATGCGGTGCGTCGCGCCATTGTCAGCAGCCGCAACAGCGTCGGGACCGATGCGCGTGCACGCCTCGAGCTGCGCACGCGCCTGGCGCAGGTGCTGCAGCGGCAGGGCGATATCGATGGTGCCGGCACTCTGCTCGCCGAGACCTTTGCCGAAGCCGCCGTCACGCTCGGCAGCGAAGACGCACTGACCGACGAGATCGCGGTGCTGAAGGCACGGAACGCCATGGCCGCCGGTCAGTTCGACGCGGCGCGCCTGCAGATTGACGCGCTGCTGCGGCAGCTGCGCACTGACCGCGGCGAGCGCGGCATTGAATTGCTTTCGTTGTCGGCGGTGCTCGCCACCAAGGTACGCGAACGCGAACGCGCCCTCGACGAGGGCAGACGCGCGGTAGCCTGGGCCCGCAAAGTCGAAGATGCCGAATTGCTGCGGCGGACGTTGAACGATTTCGCGATCGTGCTGCTGGCTGTGGACGCACTTCCAGAGGCAGTGTCGGTGTTCGAAGAACTGCTGGTACTGAATCGCGACCTCTTCGGCGAACAGCACCAGAAAGTCGCCAACGTGCAAGCCGGGCTTGCCCGCGCCTATCGACGTCTGGGCGATCTGGATCGCGCCGAAGCCGCCGCGCGCGCCGCCATCGCCATCGATAGGGCGATCTATGCCGGCGACAACTGGAATACTGCCCTGCATCTGAATTCGCTGATGATGGCACTGGATTTCAAGGGCGATCTGAACGGCGCGCTGGAGGCGTCGCGTGAAGCGCTGCGCATCAATCGCATCACCTTGGGCGATGGGCACCCGGAGACGCTCATCGCGCTATACGGTCTGGGCTCATTGGAAATCAAGCGCGAATCCTTCGCCGATGCGGTGCCGCTGCTGCACGAGGCGCTGATCGGAAGCGAAGAACAGTTTGGCGCGCAGCATTGGGGAACCGCGGTGCGACGGGCGCACTATGGATTCGCGCTGGCAATGACCGGGGCGGTCGAATCCGGCACTGAGGAGCTGGAACGCGCCATCGCCGATTTTGAAGCGCTGGACGACCCCGATCTCGACAAATTATCCGGCGCCATCGAAAAGCGTATCCGCCTGGCCTTGCAACGCGACGACGACAGCACGGCACAGCGCTGGATCGAACGTCTTGAACGCTATTCGGCCAATGCCCCGGTCCAGCGCGCGAGCTGGCCAGGAAATGTGGATTGCCTGCGCGGCGAGGCGCTGCTGGCGCTGCATGACCCGGTAGGTGCGTTGCAGGTGTTGACGCGTGCCGGTGGACTGATCGACGTGGCAACGCTGGTGAGTCCCGCATTGCGCGCAGAGCACGCCGTGTTGCTGGCGACCGCGTTGTCGGCCAATGGCGACGCTCTGCGCGCCACTGCGCAGGCGCAGACCGCGCGCCAGTATCTGCGCAAACTGCAGTTCGTGCCGCGACGGTTGTCGGTGCTTGAGGCCGCGTTGCCGCGATAATCATGTAGGAGTGGCTTCAGCCGCGAAGCCCCTGCTCTGCTGTCTGAGATTCAGAGCAAGAGCTTCGCGGCTTACGCCGCTCCCACGGGAATGTCGCAACTTGTGGGATTACTCCGTTCTTCGACGCAGCCGGGATGTTCCGGTGCTTCGAGGATACTGTCATGCGCCATACTCTTTCCCGTCCAGATGGCCGCTCCATTCTGATCAGGGCGGCGATGCTGCTGCTCATCGCCAGCATTTCTCCGGCCGCAGTGGCCGCCATCTTCACCGTCGGTGCCACTGGCACCGGCTGCACACACACCACCATCCAGGGCGCCATCAATGAGGCCGAGTCCAGTGCTGGCGCCGATACGGTGCGCATCACGCGCTCGCTGAGCTACACCGGCCAGCAGATCTTCGTGAACACCACACAGCATCTGAGCATCGTCGGTGGCTTCGCGACCTGCACCTCGCCGGCATCGGATGGACAGAAGACCGTGGTCAGTGCCGCCGGGCCTAACCACTACTCGGTGTTCAACATCAGCGCCACCACGACATCGATCATCAGGTTCCGCCTGCTGCGGCTCACCGGCGGCTATGCCGGCAATGGTTTAGGCGGCGGCATCAACTACGCCGGCGATGGCACGGTCGAGCTGATC
>JANMSL010000171.1:0-5917 GCA_031389245.1 Lysobacterales bacterium
CCATGGCGATCGCCGGTGATTCGTTGAGTGCCAGCGATCGTTTGGCCGCATTGGATGCATAGTCACCAATGCGCTCGATGTCGGAGGCAATGCGCAGCGCTGCCAACACCTCGCGCAAATCCCGCGCCATCGGCTGGCGCAGGGCCAGCAGCCGGATGACGTCGTGGCTGACCTCGTGCTCCAACGCATCAATGGTGCTGTCATTGGCGATCACCCGCTTCGCCGCGGTCGAGTCACGACGTTGCAGCACATCCATAGCGTCGCCAAGCTGTGAAATCGCAAGCTCGCCCATGCGCATGATCTCGCCAGTGAGGCGGTGCAGCTCGCTGTCGTACTGCTTGACGATGTGTTCGTGGGTATCGTTCATGACGGTCCTCAGCCGAATCGGCCGGTGATGTAATCCTCGGTCTGTTGCTTGCCGGGATTGGTGAACATTTTTTCGGTGACGCCGTGCTCGATCAACTCGCCCAGATACATGAACCCGGTGAAGTCGGAGCATCGCGCGGCCTGCTGCATGTTATGGGTAACGATGACGATGGTGTAGCTTTTCTTCAAGTCGGCAACCAACTGCTCGATTTTTCCGGTGGCGATCGGATCCAGCGCGGATGTCGGCTCGTCAAGCAGGATCACTTCCGGTCGCAGCGCAATGGCGCGTGCGATGCACAAGCGCTGCTGCTGGCCGCCAGACAACCCGAGCGCGCTGCGCTTGAGCTTGTCTTTGACCTCGGTCCACAAAGCACCTTGCAGCAACGCCTCCTCGACACGCTCGTCCATCTGCGTGCGGGTTAGCGTTTCGTGATGTCGTATGGCGTAAGCAACATTCTCGTAGATCGACATCGGAAACGGCACCGGTTTTTGAAACACCATGCCGACCTTGCTGCGCAATCGGCTAAGCGGAAACTTTGGTCCCAGGATGTTCTCGCCATCCAGCAACACCTCGCCGTCCGCGACCTGTTTCGGGTAAATCGCGTAGATGCGGTTGAATACGCGCAGCAAAGTGGACTTACCGCAACCCGAAGGCCCGATCAGCGCGGTGACCTTGCGCTCGGGAATGTTGATGCTGACGTCGCGCAACGCCTGCACGTCGCCGTAGTGAAAGCCCACATTGCGGGCAATCAGTTTATTGGACACCGCCTCGTTCGCATCCGTTTCGGCGGCCATGGGTTTTACTGCGAGACGTAGGTCATTCATGGGTAATCCGATTGCGTAGGAGGATCAGGCGTGCCGCCACGCCCAATACCAGCACGAACATGGTGAGGACGAAGGCACCGGCCCAGGCCAAGGCCTGCCATGAATCGTAAGGGCTGGCGGCGTACTGAAACACAACAACGGGCACATTGGCCATCGGTTGCGTCGGATCTGCGTTCCAGTAAAGACTGCTGAACGCGGTAAACAGCAGTGGCGCGGTCTCTCCGCTGATGCGTGCCAACGCCAGCAGCACACCAGTGACAATGCCACCCATGGCGCCGCGATAGAGAATCTGGATAGTGACTTTCCATTGTGGAATACCCAGCGACAGTGCCGCCTCACGCATCTGACTTGGCACCAGACGCAGCATGTCATCGGTGGTGCGCACTACCACTGGCAGCACAATGAAGGCGAGCGCGATCGAGCCGGCGATCGCCGAGAAGTGGCCGGTCGTAGCCACCACCAGCGTATAGACGAATAGTCCGAGCACGATCGACGGTGCGGATAAAAGGATGTCATTGACGAAGCGGATAACGTGCCCGATCTTGCGACTGTTGGCGTACTCCGACAGGTAGGTGCCGGCAGCGATGCCGATCGGCGTGCCCAGCGCGATTGCCATCAGACACATCACTGCACTTCCAAAAAACGCGTTGAGCAGCCCGCCCTCAGAATTGGGCGGCGGCGTCATTTGCGTGAATAGCGCAATATTGATGGCGCCAATACCACGGCTCAACGTGGTCCACAGAATCCAGGTCAGCCAGAACAGACCGAATATGGCCGCAGCGCCACCAAGGAGCAAGGCGATGCCATTCTTGACGCTGCGCCAACGATGCAGATTTGATGCGCTCATGCTTGCACCCCGCTTATCCGTGCACTACCCATACCTCTCGCGCTCATGTCGACCCCTCGCGCATCGACAGACGCCGCAGCATCAGGCGTGCAATAGCGAGCACCACGAAGGTGATCATGAACAGCACGAAGCCCAATGCAAGCAGTGCGGAGCGATGCAACGGATCAATGGCTTCGGCGAATTCGTTGGCGATCGACGAGGCGATTGAGGTCCCAGGATCGAGCAGGGAGCTGGAAATGTTGTAGGCGTTGCCGATGACGAAGGTGACGGCCATGGTCTCGCCAAGCGCGCGACCAAGGCCAAGGAATACACCGCCAATGACCGCCGAGCGGGTGTAGGGAAGTACCACGTCCCAGACCACTTCCCAGGTCGTGGAACCCAGCGCGTATGCCGATTCCTTCAACCGTGTCGGCACGGTGAGAAACACTTCGCGCATGACCGACGAGACGAAGGGAATCACCATGATCGCCAGCACCAGGCCGGCGGTGAGCAGGCCAATACCCAGTGGCGGGCCGCTGAACAATGCTCCGACTAGGGGCAGCGTACCGAGATGGTCGTTCATCCAGGGGTAGACGTACTCGCCGAGATAAGGCGACAGCACAAACAATCCCCACATGCCGTAGATGATCGAAGGAATTCCGGCCAGTAATTCGATCGCCGCGGAGACCGGTCCGCGCAGCCAAGGTGGAGCCACTTCAGTCAGAAACAGGGCAATGCCAAAGCTGATCGGCACGGCAATGACCATGGCGATGGTGGCCGTCACCAGTGTGCCGTAAATCGCCACGAGCGCGCCGAACTTGCGTGCTCCGACATCCCAGGTGGTGCTGGTGAAAAATTCCCAACCGAAGGTCGAGAACGCTTCCCGACCACCCCAGAACATGGAGAACGCGGCGCCAAGCAGTGCGAACAGAACGAAAAAGCCTGCCGCTGCCACCAGCCACGAAAACGCGCGGTCGGTTCGGGCATCGCGCAACGAGCGACTATCACCGGGAACCGTTTCGAAAGTCGGACTTTGCGCGTTCACGACATTGCTCCGTTGCTGGCGTTACCTGGTATTGCCACCAGAAGGTCTCGATACAAATGACGCTGACGGGTGATGCGCTGGGCCCGGTCCCGACACCCTTCGAGGCTGGTGCCCGGGCACAAGGACCTCACGTTCATCGCATCCGCTGGTCTGCTTGCACCTCCGAGCATGCGCTGGGCTAGACCCAGCGCATGCGGTGGCGAATTTCAGGACTGCAGAACACCAATGCGTCAGAACTTGAAATTGCTCGCCCAGTACGCCTCAACCTGCTTGACCAGCGGTTCCGGCAGCGGCACGTAGTGCAGCGCTTCTGCCTGTGTACGTCCTTTGACGTAAACCCAGGAGAAGAAATCGGTCACTGCTTTGGAACGCGCCGCGTCCTTGGGCTGCTTGTACATCAGGATGAAATTGGTTGCGGCGATCGGCCAGGACGCATCGCCCGGCGCATCAGTCATGATCAAGTAGAAATCCTTGGCGTTGGCCCAGTCAGCGCTCGCCGCAGCGGCCTGAAAGCTCGCGGCACCGGGCTGCACCCATTTGCCTGCCTTGTTCTGCATTGCGGCGTAGGACATCTTGCTCTGCAGTGCATACGACAGCTCGACATAACCGATGCCGCCCTTGATCTGCTTCACGTACGCGGCAACGCCTTCATTGCCCTTGCCGCCGATGCCGATTGGCCAAACGACTGTGGTGCCTTCGCCGGCCTTGGTCTTCCATGCGGGGCTGACTTTGGACAGATAGTTGACGAAATTGAATGTGGTGCCTGAGCCGTCCGAACGATGCACGACGGTGATGCGCATGTCCGGCAACTTGACGCCTTCGTTGATGGCGACAAGCGCCGGGTCATTCCATTTGGTCAGCTTGCCGAGAAAAATGTCGGCCAACACCGGGCCGGTGAAGCGCACGTTGCCCGCGACCAATCCAGGAATATTGACCACTGGCACCACGCCGCCAATCGCGGAAGGAAACTGGCCGAGGCCAGCCGCGCTCAGTTCGGCCGGTGTCAGCGGGGCGTCGGACGAGCCGAAGTCCACTGTGGCACCTTTGATTTGCGCAATGCCACCGCCGGATCCGATCGACTGATAGTTGACCTTGCTGCCGGTTTCTTTGTTGTAATCGGCTGACCAACGCGTCATGACGGGAAAGATGAAAGATGCACCAGCGCCGGTGATGTCAGTGGCAAAGGCGGGCGAAGCAAGCGCTGCAGTCAATGCGACGGCGGCGATACGAATCTTGATTGAGGTAAACACAAGCACTCCTAATTGGGTTGAGGCAATTGCGGCGTTACTGCGATCCGTCGCTGCAATAGAAGGATGGGCTCTGGCCCACCCGGGTTCATCGTGTAACTGGCGATCTTAGGCGAGCAATACTTCGTGCCGGTGACAGGCATTCCGACACGCCGCGCTGAGCGCTTACCAAGCTCCATGCTTACCAGTAGAACTGGGCGCGCGCTTCGAAGATGCTCGGGTCGTCACTGATATCGCGCCCCAGCGTGCGGTTGAACTTCTCGCTACTGACCTTCACATAGTTGGCCATGAACTTGAAGTTGGCGCGCCAGTACCAGTTTACGCCCAGCGTAATGTTCTGTTCGTCACCACCGAACACCGGTTCATCGGTCAGGTCGGTGCTGTCATAGCGCGCGGCGAGCTGCCACATGCCTGAGCCGGGCGCGTCCGGGTAACCGGTGACTGGCACGCCGGCTTTGTAGGTCCAGGTCTCGCCAGTGATGTTCCACAGTCCGTAGACGTACCAGCTGTCGCCGGTGAAGGTGCCGGCAGGCTGGGCGCTGAACCCGGTGCTGTAGCGATCCACTTCGGAGCGCATGTATTCGGTTTGCAGTTTGAACGGGCCGTTCACGTAGGCCGCTTCCAGGCCAAGTGTGCGCTGGCGGTCCGCGTTGAGCAGGTTGCCGGTGTCGACCAGTCGCGCAGTGGCGAAGTCGGCATCGGGACGCACGCGCAGCCGCAGCGTGTCCGCATCCGTGTCGTAGTCCACCGCTGAAACGCCCAAGTGCAGAAATTGGCCGACGTCGTTGATCGGCGCCCAATAGCCACGTACACCATAACCACTGCCGTGCGCCAGGTTGCGCGTCAGCTCGCGACCGAAAACACTGAGCGCGTAACCATAGTTGGGGGCTTCCACGCCGTAGGACACACCGAGTCGGCGGGCGACGCCAAACAAGTTGGTGACCATGGCCTTGGAGATGAAATCGTTGTGGCGCATGCTGGTCAGCTCTTCCAAGCTGTTGGGCTGCTTGTACTGGCCTGCTTGCAGATACGCAGTGCCCATCTTGTAACGCACGTTGTTGTCCAGATACTTGTTGGCCTTGGCGTCGTAACCCACGGTCCAATCGAACTTCACGCCCTTGCCGATAAGGATGACTTCGGAGCGGCGCAGTTCAAATTCCTGGTCTTTGCCGTCGTTTGTATCGGCGCCATTGAGATCGACCAGATCGTTGTCAAAATAGTTGCCGTCGGCCTGAAACAGGCCCTGGAGCGTGACTTCGCTGCCATTGATCACGTCGATCATGATGTCGGCCTGAGCGCTGCAAGACAGGGCCGCGAGTACAGCGGCCGCCAGAATTCGTTGTGGAGCTTTCATGGATGCGCCATCGGTAGTAGTGGGAGCGGCGCGCAGTTTATTGCGGAAGTATTGCAGCAATATGACAGGCGCAGAGCGCTGTAGAAACCACATCCGATGCACTTGGAGAAGAGCGTCCGCGCACAGCGCGGACCCACAAGTAGACCCAAAGGTGTTCGGTGGGTCCGACCTGTGGTCGGACGCCCTGAGTCAGACGCGCTGACCCAACCCTGGCTCAGACAGCGCGGTTGGTGTCAGTTCAAATCCTGCGCACC
>JANMSL010000174.1:0-4769 GCA_031389245.1 Lysobacterales bacterium
GCCACTGTGGGCCGAACTGACGATCGGGTTTGTGCTGTTTCGCGTGTTCGATATTCTCAAACCCTGGCCCGCATCCGTCGCCGATCGCGAATTGCACGGCGGCTTTGGCGCCATGCTGGACGACGCGCTTGCCGGCATCTACGGTGCGTTGCTTATGGCTTTTGCGCTGCCATGGCTATGGCGAAGCGTTGAGGCCTAGCGCGAGGCTGGTCGCGCAGAGCTAAATATTGCCCTGTTCTTGATCAGAGGCCAAATGCAGCAGAGCAAGCCACGTGCGGCAAAGGCAGAGCAAACCGCCAGCGTGTGCATTAGGTTCCGACGATTACGCCAATGCGTGCGCCAGTTCGGCGCGCAAATCGGCCACGTCTTCCACACCGATCGAAAGCCGCACCAGGCTGTCACTGATGCCCAGGCGCTTGCGCTTGTCGGCAGGGACCGAAGCGTGGGTCATGATGGCAGGATGATTGATCAGGGATTCAACACCACCCAGCGACTCGGCCAGACCGAACAAGGTGCAGCGTTCCATCATGCGTCGGGCTTTCTTCAGCCCGCCACGAACCTCGATCGAGATCATGCCGCCGAAATCATCCATCTGCTTGGCCGCAAGCGCGTGCTGTGGATGCGATTTGAGCCCTGGATAGATCACACGTTGAAGTGCCGGATGCTTTTCCAGCCATTTCGCCAGTTGCTTCGCATTCTCACAATGCGCGCGCATGCGCAGGTGAAGCGTCTTCAGACCGCGTAGCGCCAAAAAGCTGTCGAACGGACCGGCAATTCCGCCGACCGCGTTCTGCAGGAAGGTGAGCTTTTCACGCAGTTCCGCGTTCTCACCCACCACAGCGATACCACCAACCATATCCGAATGGCCATTGAGGAACTTGGACGCGGAGTGCATTACTATGTCGGCACCGAATTCCAACGGGCGCTGCAACATGGGTGAGCTGAAAGTATTGTCGACGACCAGGATCAGGCCATGCTTCTTGGCAAACTTGCCCAGCTGCTTCAGATCGACCAATTTCAGCATCGGGTTGGTTGGCGTTTCCACCCAGATCATGCGTGTGTTCGGTTTCAACGCCGCCTGGAGCGCGGTTTCGTCATTGGCATCAACGAAACTGAAATCCAGTCCAGCACTACGCCGGCGTACACGTTCGAACAGGCGGAAAGTGCCGCCGTACATGTCATCCATCGCGATCACATGGCTGCCGCTATCGAGGATCTCCAGAATCGTGGACGTCGCCGCCAAACCAGACGCAAACGCAAAGCCCTTGCTGCCACCCTCCAGCGCAGCCACACAATCTTCAAACGCGAAACGCGTCGGGTTGTGCGAGCGCGTGTACTCAAAGCCCTTGTGCACGCCTGGGCTTTGCTGCACATAAGTGGAGGTTGCGTAGATCGGCGTCATGATCGCGCCGGTCGTCGGGTCCGGCGATTGCCCGGCATGAATGGCGCGAGTGCCGAGGCCAAGGGGTTTGCTGGGTTTGGTCATGTCGATTCCAAGTGGAAATCAGGATGTCAGGGCAGGTTGTCTGGGAGCGGCTTCAGCCGCGATGCTCAAACTCAACGCGGTGTTGGAAATCGCGGCTTAAGCCGCTCCCACAGTCTATTCAGCGCCAACCTGTGGTTATTGGATAGCGTCGGTCGCGGCCGAACGCGCGGCGGGTGATACGCGGTCCTGGCGCCGATTGGCGACGCTTGTATTCGTTGCGCAAAATCAGCTTGACGACGCGCTGCACCGTAGCTTCGTCGAACCCTTCGGCGATAATCTCGGCACGCGACTTGTCTTGCTCGATGTAGCGTTTGAGAATTTCGTCGAGCAACTCGTAGGGCGGCAGCGAGTCCTGATCCTTCTGGTTTTCGCGCAGCTCGGCCGATGGCGGACGCGCAATCACGGCTTCAGGAATGGCCGGCGAAACCGCGTTGCGGTGCCGACACAGTGCCCAGACTTCGGTCTTGTAAACATCCTTCAGGGGCGCGAAGCCGCCGCACATGTCGCCATAAAGCGTGGCATAGCCGCAAGCCATTTCGCTTTTGTTGCCGGTTGATAACACCATGGCACCAAACTTGTTGGACAGTGCCATAAGAATCATGCCGCGGATGCGCGCCTGCAAATTTTCCTCGGTGACGTCAACCGGGCGTTCGCCGAAAATCGGCGCGAGCGATGCGAGCACGGTGCAGAATGCGTCCTCGATCGGCACCACGTGATAGTGCACGCCGAGCAGCTTCGCCTGTGCCGCAGCTTCGTCCAACGACAGCTGCGAAGTAAAGCGCGTTGGCATCATCACCGCGGTAACTCGTGCCGGACCAAGCGCGTCCACGGCAATCGCCAGGGTCAGGGCCGAATCCACACCACCGGACAGACCCAGCAACACCCCGGGAAAATGATTTTTCTCGATGTAGTCGCGTGTGCCGCGCACCAGCGCTTTGTAAAAGCGAGCTCGATCGTCGGCCTCGGCTGCGGGCCAATTGATCGCATGAAAGCGCCGCGATTCGGCAACGTAGTCGATAGCCAGCAAGTGGTCCTCGAACGCGGGCGCGGGTCCTTGCATGCTGCCATCACCGTTGACGCAGAAAGCGCCGCCATCGAAAACCAGATCATCTTGCCCGGCAACGACATTGACGTAGGCGATAGGTACATTGTGCGTGACAGCGCGTTCGCGGACCTCGGCATGACGATGATGACGATTGCCGATGTCGAACGGTGAGGCATTGATCACCAGCAGGGCATCCGCGCCGGCCTGTAACGCGCGCGCAGCGGGGAACGCTTCCCAGATGTCTTCGCAGATCAACGGCGCGAAGCGCACACCATCGAGTTCGACGATTGCCGCCTGGTCGCCGGCGATGAAGTAACGCTTTTCGTCGAACACTGTGTAATTGGGTAGCGCCTGCTTGCGATAGCGCACAATCACGCGCCCGTCGCGCACCCAGCTCAATGCATTGAACAACTGCTCGCCTTCGCGCAGCGGGTGGCCGATGACCGCGTCAATGCCGCGCAGGGCGTCGACGACTCTGGTCAGCTCACGATTGCAGGTTTCCACGAAACTGGGACGCAGGAACAGGTCCTCGGCCAAGTAACCGGAAATCGCGAGCTCTGGAAACAGAATCAATCGCGCGCCCAGTTCATCACGCGCCCGTGCCGCAAGCTGAAGAATTCGCTCGGCATTTTGCTCGACCGCGCCGGCCGGGAAATCGAACTGCGCGAGCGCGATGCGGATCGGTTTCATCGGGGGCCTCGAGTTGGGCGGTAATGTGCGAGCGGCCATGGTGGGAGCGGCTTCAGCCGCGACCCCTCAAGACATTGGCATCGTCAAGAATCGCGGTTGAAGCCACGCCCACAAAAGCCGCTCGCACGGCATTGCTTTACTTGCGGGCTTTCAATGCTGCTTCAATGGCCTTGCCCAGATCAGCCGGTGATTTCACCGTGGTGACGCCCGCAGCTTCGAGTGCCGCAAATTTTGCCGCCGCAGTGCCCTTGCCACCGGAGATGATCGCACCGGCATGACCCATGCGCTTCCCAACCGGAGCCGAAGCGCCGGCAATAAATGCAACCACCGGTTTCCTTACGTATTCGGTAATGAATTCAGCGGCCTCTTCTTCCGCACTACCGCCAATTTCGCCGACCATGATAATGCCTTCGGTCTGCGGGTCATCCTGAAACAGCGCCAGGCAGTCGATGAAGTTGAGGCCGTTGATCGGATCGCCGCCGATACCGATACAGGTGCTCTGGCCGAGGCCCGCATTGGTAGTCTGAAACACCGCCTCATAAGTGAGTGTGCCTGAGCGCGAGACGATGCCGATCTTGCCTGGTTTGTGGATGTGGCCGGGCATGATGCCGATTTTACATTCGCCGGGAGTGATGATTCCTGGGCAGTTTGGTCCGATCAGCACCGCATCAGGGTAGTGCGCCAGTGCATGCTTGACGCGCAGCATATCGAGCACCGGAATGCCCTCGGTGATCGCTACGATCACTCTGATACCCGCATCTGCCGCTTCGAGGATGGCATCTGCGGCGAACGGTGGCGGCACGAAGATCATCGTGGCGTCGGCGCCGGTTTCGTTGATCGCGTCTTCAACGGTGTCGAATACCGGAAGACCAACGTGCGTGCTGCCGCCTTTGCCCGGAGTGACGCCGCCGACCAGTTGCGTGCCGTAGTCGATCGCCTGTTCGGAGTGGAAGGTGCCTTGGCTGCCGGTAAATCCCTGGCAGATCACCTTGGTGTGTTTGTTGATCAGGACGCTCATGCTAATTCCTTGGTTGGATCGACGTCGGCGTAGCCCGGCCTGCGTCGTGAATCATTCTGTAGTGGTCAGAGACCGCTCGCACAATCAGCGTTAAACGACGGCAGCGACGGCTTTCTTGGCAGCGTCGTTGAGGTCGGTGGCAGTGATGATCTTGAACGCCGAATTGGCCAGCAGTTCACGGCCCTTTTCGACGTTGGTGCCTTCAAGGCGCACCACTACTGGAATTTTCACGCCCACTTCTTTTACCGCGGCGATGATGCCCTCGGCGATCATGTCGCAGCGAACGATGCCCCCAAAAATGTTGACCAGGATCGCTTTTACTTTGTCGGAAGAAAGAATCAGCTTGAACGCCTCAGTGACGCGCTCCTTGGTGGCGCCACCGCCAACATCCAGGAAGTTGGCCGGCTCACTGCCATTGAGTTTGATCACGTCCATCGTTGCCATCGCCAGGCCAGCGCCATTGACCATGCAGCCGATGTTGCCATCCATCTGCACGTAATTGAGGTGGTGATCGGCAGCCTCCGCCTCGG
>JANMSL010000179.1:0-3705 GCA_031389245.1 Lysobacterales bacterium
CTGACCGCCACTGCATAGGCGCCCGACAATGCAGCACCCGCGTTACGCACCTGCGCCTGCACCGTTGCCGGTCGCGATTGATCCAATGGCGATGGGAGCATCTGGATCGACCCAGCGACCACCATCAGATTGGGCGCACTCGGATCGACGACTTCGAATGTCAGCGAGGCCGCATTGTTGCCGCGATCGGCGTCGGTGATCGCAGATTGTGGATCAAGCGCGACTTCGAGCGCGGCAGAACCCATCGATGCCGATGTCCACACCACTTCACGCTCGGCGCTGGCTCCGGCATCGAGCTGCAAGTTGATAGTGCCGAGCGGATAGGTTTGCGCGCCCCGGCGAATCTGCGGTACCAGCGCGAAGGTCGGTGACGCCGACGCACCATGGTTGTGCGCGGTCACTCGAAAGCGCACCGACTGACCGGCCACTGCGGGTTGGGAAAGTTGAACAAGATCGGCGCCCGAAATGGCGAGATCGATACCGGCGGCACTCGACAATGTGTACAACAACTCGTTGTTGGATTCGCGAACCTCAGCGATCGTGTTGTCTGGATCCGCCACCAGAGCCAGCGAGAGCGAATCGGTACGCTGCAAGGTAAAATTCAGTTGCACGGGTGTCGTGGATTGCGCCGCTACATTGTGCACCACGCGCGCCAACTCGGTGCGTGTGCTATTGCGCACTGAATACACCACCAGCGGAACGTTAGTTATTGCTGCACCGCCGACATTGGCGAGCGTGCCGTGGATCGACACTGAGGCCGGAAATACTGTCACCGCGCTTGGCGTCAGTGTGAAATTCTCCCGCAACAGGGCGGCGTCGGGCACCAGCGGAAGCGCTCCTACCTCCAGCGCCAGCGACTGACGATTGTCGTTCTCGTTCAACTCGTCGATCGTATTGGCGCGGTCGAGAACGGCAACAACCCGCTGCACGCCAGTGAAACCGCTGCTGTCCCAATTGGCAGATACCTCTACGGACTGCCCCGCACCCACCGAGCCAAGTTCGGTCGCGGTACCGATGGCCGTGCCACCTTGATCTGGATCACCGCGAAACCAGGACAGCAGCACGTTTTCAGCAACAACGCCGTCGTTGCGAACGCGACTTCTGAGTTGAACAAGATCGCCGGAGATCGGCGTTGCGGGCGTGGCGACAATGGCTGCATCGAACGAAAGGTTGGGCTTTGCGATCTGCCCCAGCACGCGAATGACTTCGGCCGTCGTAAACACACTTCCGTTCCAATCACCCAGCGAACCTTGCTGCGCGCGCAGGAATGCGATGGAGGGAGTGACATCAATTCCGCTCCCCAGTCGCACCAATCCCGCGACCGCCCAGGCGGTGGGCAAAACGCCATCCGCACCGACGCCAAAACCACCGTCGGCACCGCGCTGGCTCAGTAACCAACTCGCGCTGGCGTCGGCAATCTGTTGCGCAGCTGGCCCATAGAGCGGCACGACTTCATTCAAGACCCACGCAGTCATTCCGATGTGACTGTCACCACCGGGACTGATACCGAACCCGCCATCGGCGTTTTGCAGTGCACGAATTCGGCCCAGGTAAGCATCGAGTTCAGAGCTAGACATGCCAGCAAGCGATGTCGACAATACTGCAGCCATATCCCAGGCGCTGATCGACCATTGGGGTCCCAGGCCAAGCACGCCCGTCGGCAGCAACTGTTCCCGTGCGTCGGCCAGTTCTGCATCGGCCACTGTTACTTGGGAGATGCCCGCCAATTCCTTCCAAGCCAGGTCATCGAAGTGTCTGGATACGAATGCAACGAGCCAGTTGCGCGCCAGCGGTGCTTCAGTGGTCGTTCCGAATCCAGTGGCATACATTGCACGCAGCGCGGCAGCGCTGGTATGCACCGAATTCAAATCCTTGTCGACAAAGACACCATCGCTCAGTCGTTGCTTCGACAGCAACCACACCTTGGCCTGGGCAACATCAAGCAAGCAGCCGGTGCCCGAGCAGAGTGTGCCGCCCGGCACGCTCACGCTGGCAGGAGTGCCGACAATTGCAGTCTGAAGTGGCTGATTGCGAATCGACAGCGAAGCGCGACCCCGAGTCATTGCGGCAAAACGCATTTCGAAATCCAACGCAAATCGCTGCAGATCAAATATTGCGCGATCGTTTAGCGATTGACCGGGTCGCAACAACAACACCAGCCCGGCCGACAAACGTTTGCCGGACTGCGTCACATCCGGCTGACGTGCTCCATTCGCGGCAATGATCTGCGCGATGGACACTGATTCGGCAGTACCTGGAGTCCTGAATCCCAAAACCGGGACGTCCTGCGCGGTAGCGCCCTGACCGCCACGGATCAGCGTCATTGAGGGGACTTCGGCTGCGGCGAAGAATCCGGCCAGGTACAGATCCAATGGCGACAGCCGGTGACGGATGTCGATCGCCTCGAACTGTCCATCCGTGCCTTGACGCCAGTCCGATCCATACATGATCGAGGCATCGCTATCGAGGAAGAAACTCCAGTGCGTGAGATCGCGTCCCAGAAGGTCGTCACTGGGTTGCCCTTCGCGCATGAATTTCGGATGCGCGACCCAGCGATGCATCACTTCATGCGCAGCGACATCCAGCGTGATGCCGTACCGTGGCGAGGAGGGATTGAATTCCCAGCGCGACAGCGCAGCCATGTCGATGTAATTGTGCATACGACCGCTGCTGGAACCGAACGCGGCGGTGGAATCAAATGCGGGCAGGCCCAGACCTTGCGTATCGTTTTTGACAATATTGGCGAAGGCTGCTGCTTCTCCGGTTTCAAACTCGAAGTCGGAAAACACCAGCAGCAGATCGTGATCGTCCCGGTAGCGCTCGAAGTAACGTCTCGCGACATCCGCGCGTGCCTGTGCATTGCTGCGACCGTAGTCTCCAGTAATCTCGAAGACGGCGATGCCGTCGACATCGTGGTCCGCGACGATTGCTTTGGAAGATGGCTTGGCGACAACAGGAGCCGCTAGACGGATCAACTCGACATCATTGCCAAGGTCCGTGGAGCCGGCGACGGCCATGCCCTGCCCGGTGATCATCGCCAACATGGCGACGATGCGCAGAACGCAAACGCGGATTTTCATGGACGTTACTGGTCCTGGGCAGAGGAGGATGGATCCTTCGCACCAGTCCGGACTTCTGGCGGCACAACTTCCAACGGCAAAGCAATCACTCGCACGCCACCGCTGCGCTGATCTGCAGGTGAACGAACGCGTACTGTTTCCCCGAGCGCAATGCGATAGGCGATCACATCGCCGGACGATTTGAATCGTACGTCGAGTAGAACCGTCCCACCCGCAACAGACCTCAAACGCAAACCTTCGAGTGTCTCTGCATCAAGCTCCAGCACGATCGTTGCCCCCGCAACGTCTATCAGCACAGCTCGCCCGGCGCTTTGATCCACCGCCAACAACTCGTAGCGACGTTCCGTCTCTGTAGCCTTCGACATCACATCCAGCGACAACAGCAGCCCGCAAATAGCGAAGCAGACCGCCCCACAGACCGAAAGGTCGGATCTCTGGTTCACATTGCCCCCTGCAGCGAAATCATCGGCAGCGCCGATTGGCGCGGCGACTTATCGGGAAGATATCCGCAGCTCAGAGTATTAGCAAACCAAGTTATGACTCCATTTGCTCTGAACGGAAGAAGACGGCCGCGGTGTAAAAAATCGAAGTGCTCCGAAATTGGACGGCTGCCGCGCGCACAAGC
>JANMSL010000207.1:0-2156 GCA_031389245.1 Lysobacterales bacterium
AGTCACTACTCCTCCCGACCGAGGTCGAGCCATGAAGATATTGATAAATAGTCGGCAGTGCCGGGCCAGTGATCGCGGCGCCTAAGCGCGATTCCAGCGTGCGTGGGCAGATGCGGAACTCACGCGCTACATCCAAGCCGACTTCCAATCGGATCGTTGCAGCTGTGACAACAACGAAGCCATCATTCAGAATGCCGAGCGCTTCGACGGCAAGCTGGCGCTGCTGACCAATTGCAACCGCGGCCGTGACGGCACTACAAAGACGTGGTCGGATGGGCCGTCGCAGCTTTTGAGACAGCAATCCGCCATGCATCGCCGGCCTTCACTGCCGCGAGCGATGTCCATGTCTGCACTGCAATCCGAAATCCCGCTGGTTCCTGCTGCACCTGCGTTGACAGGCGTTGCCGCCGATACCGTAGTTTTGACCGAGCGTCTGCGGCAGAAATACGCCGGCCGCATCACCGGGCATACGGTGGTGCCCGGACGTGTGGGTCAATATGCGCCGTTGCCGGATGAGCTTCCGCAGACACTCAAGCGTGCGTTGCTGGCACGTGGCGTCAGCCAGCTTTACAGCCATCAGGCCGCGGCTTGGTCTGCCGTGCAACAGGGTGCGGACGTGGTCGTGGTAACGCCGACCGCCTCGGGCAAAAGCCTGTGCTACACATTGCCCGTAGTCGCCGCGGCGATGGCCAGCGGATCCAAGGCACTGTATTTGTTTCCAACTAAGGCGCTGGCGCAGGATCAGGTCAGCGAGCTGCTCGAACTCAACCGTGCAGGGGACTTGGGCCTGCGCGCATTCACCTTTGACGGCGACACGCCTGGCGATGCGCGTCAGGCGATCCGTTTGCACGGCGCGGTCGTGGTGAGCAACCCGGACATGCTGCATCAGGCGATCCTGCCGCACCATACCAAGTGGGCGCAGTTCTTTGAAAACCTGAAGTTCATCGTGATCGACGAAATCCACAGCTACCGCGGTGTTTTCGGATCGCATGTGGCCAATGTATTGCGACGCTTGCAACGGGTGTGCGCATTCTATGGCAGCGCCCCGCAGTTCATTCTGTGCTCGGCAACGATCGGCAATCCCAAGGCACATGCCGAGGCGTTGATCGGGCGCGATGTGACCGCCATTACCGAGAGTGGCGCGCCCACTGGCGACAAACATGTGCTGCTGTGGAATCCGCCAGTGATCAATGTCGATCTGGGTTTGCGCGCGTCGGCGCGATCGCAGTCGACGCGCATTGCGCGACTGGCAATCAAGGCAGGTTTGAAGACCCTGGTATTTGCGCAATCACGATCGATGGTCGAGGTGCTGACCAAATACCTGAAAGACGTTTTCGATCACGACCCGCGCAAACCGGCGCGCATTCGCGCGTACCGCGGTGGTTACCTGCCAACGGAACGTCGTGACACCGAGAAAGCGATGCGCGAGGGGCGCGTCGATGGCATCGTCAGCACTTCAGCGTTGGAACTTGGCGTGGACATCGGCACGCTCGATGTGGTCGTACTGAACGGATATCCCGGCTCGATCGCTGCCACCTGGCAACGTTTTGGCCGCGCCGGCCGCAGACAGCAGGCGGCTCTGGGCGTGCTGGTGGCGAGCAGCGATCCGCTCGATCAATACCTGATCCGCCATCCGGAATATTTCACCGATGCGCCGCCGGAGCATGCGCGCATCCATGCCGATCAGCCGCTGATTCTGCTCGACCATATTCGCTGTGCCGCATTCGAACTGCCGTTCCTGCGTGGCGAATGCTTTGGTTCGATATCAGCTGATCCCTATCTGGAAGTGCTTGGCGAAAGCGCTGTGCTGCATTGCGAGGGTCAGCGTTGGGAATGGATTGGCGATGGCTATCCAGCCAACGTCGTGTCGCTGCGTTCGATAGCCGATGGCAATTTCGTCGTGGTCGACCGCACCGATGGCCGCCAGACCATCATTGCCGAAGTCGATTTTTCGGCAGCGGCACTGACCCTGTATGAAGGCGCGATCCACATGATTCAGGCGATGCCCTTCCAAGTCGAGCGACTCGACTGGGATGGACGCAAGGCCTACGTAACGCGCACCCGCGTCGATTACTACACTGACGCGATCGACTACACCCGGCTCTAGGTGCTCGAACGATTCGACGGGGCGATCGCCGGTGCTGGCAGTGCGCACC
>JANMSL010000225.1:0-1849 GCA_031389245.1 Lysobacterales bacterium
GAGCGATGCATGCCCCGCTTGGACGGGGATTTTTTGTTTTGCTGAACGGCCATTTCAAACTCCTTTAAATAATTACTGCCGGGATCACACAGACCCCCGGTGCATGCATCGGGGCCAACGGCAACCCAGCAATACTTCGTCTTCGATCAGTTCGATGAGGCTCAATCGGGCACTCATCAGAATCGCATCGACGTTGGATTCGCTCTCCGCATTGCGTCGTTCCAGTTCCGCTTCGTCACGGGCAAGCGCCACATCGCACGCTATCGCCAGTTCCTGTGTCAGTCTGCCCAGGCAACGCTGGCACGTCGTGTCCACTTCGCCCCGAATTTCCACGTGCAACACGCAGCCTTGATGCCTGTCTGTGCTGCCCGTTACGCGGCAGTACAGTTGCCCCTGGGTAAACTCAGTGACCAGGCGCGGAAACTCGGACAGACCGGAATCCACTTCCCACGTCTGCGCCAGTTTACAAAAACGCAGCGGATCAATTTCCTTGGGATCGAATTTGCTCACCGGGCTCAAAATAGTTTTACCCGGCTAAATTTGAGCCCGCGATGATATGATTTCGTGCCACTTTTGTCAAAGTACTTGCTCGTGAAGACTTCGAACCCCCAATGATACGGAAGATACTGGTCGCCAACCGCGGCGAAATTGCTGTCCGCATCGTGCGCGCCTGCGCCGAATTGGAGATCAAATCGGTCGCGATCTATACCGATGCCGATCGTCATGGGCTGCACGTCAAAAAAGCCGACGAAGCCTACCATATCGGCACCGACCCGCTTCAGGGCTACCTGAATGCGCATACGCTGGTAAATCTGGCGGCCGCTTCGGGCTGCGACGCCTTGCATCCGGGCTACGGTTTTTTATCCGAAAACGCCGATCTGGCGAGCATTTGCGCGCGCCGCGGGATTCGCTTCATCGGCCCCACCCCCGACGTCATCCGCCAGATGGGCGACAAGATACTGGCGCGTAACGCGATGATCCAGGCCGGCATCCCGGTCGTTCCGGGGGCTGACCATAGTCTGGAAAACGTCGAGGAAGCACGCGTGCTGTCCGCCAAGATAGGCTACCCGGTCATGCTCAAAGCCACCAATGGCGGCGGCGGGCGCGGTATACGGCGTTGCGACAATGAGGCCGAGCTGCTGCGCAACTACGATAGGGTCGTCTCCGAGGCGACCAAGGCGTTTGGCAGGCCCGAGGTCTTTGTCGAAAAATGCGTGGTCGCGCCCAAGCACATCGAGGTGCAAATCCTTGGCGACACGCACGGCAACGTGATCCATCTGTTCGAGCGCGATTGCTCGATCCAGCGCCGCAATCAGAAACTGATCGAAATCGCGCCTTCGCCGCAGCTGACTGAAGCGCAACGGCTGTACATCGGCAAACTCGCGGTGAGCGCCGCCAAGGCCGTGGGCTACATCAATGCCGGCACCGTTGAGTTTTTGCTCGACCAGGACAATCAGTTTTATTTCATGGAAATGAATACGCGCCTACAGGTCGAGCATCCGATCACCGAGACCATCACCGGGGTCGACATCGTGCAGGAGCAGATACGCATCGCCGATGGTTTGCCCTTGCAATACAAACAAGCCGACATCCACCATCGCGGCTATGCGATTGAATTTCGCATCAACGCGGAAGACCCGAAGAACGATTTTCTGCCCAGCCTGGGGCGCATCACGCGCTATTACTCACCGGGCGGCCCGGGCGTGCGCGTCGACGCGGCGATTTATACCGATTATGTGATCCCGCCCTACTTCGACTCGATGTGTGCCAAGCTCACGGTGTGGAATCTGACCTGGGAGTCGACGCTTGCGCGCGGCAAGCGTGCGCTCGCCGATATGCTGGTGTATGG
>JANMSL010000232.1:0-3579 GCA_031389245.1 Lysobacterales bacterium
CATCGCAACAAAAGCTTCGCGGCTGAAGCCGCTCCTACAACACCAGAGAATCGCGCCCCACGCCATCCTTATCCTTGCGCAGCATGCGCCCGCAACCGCTCCGCTTCTTCATGGCCGAGCCATGAATCCACGCCACGATGTACGAGGTACAAAACCGGCGTCGCCGCGATCGCGACCAATGCTTTGTAGCAGTAGTTGACCGTGCCAACGGCGAGAAATAGTGAGATGGGCCAATGCTGCGGGCCGATGACAAAGGCGATGTAGAGCACGACGAAGCTGTCGATGAATTGCGATACCAGAGTCGATCCGGTGGCACGCAGGCCCAGCCAGCGTGGGCCGGTGCGTTTGCGTATCTGATGAAACACGCTGACATCGATCAGCTGGGCGACTAGGAAAGCGACGATTGAACCGGCGATCGTCCAAAGTGCCTGTCCGAATACGGCCGCGAATGCCGCCTGCATATCAGGAACACCGGCATCGGCCATAACACTCAACCACCAGTCCGCGGGCACCAGCCAGATGGCAAGGTAGGCGAACGCGAAGGCGTAAATGATCAGCCCCACGGCCATCCATGAAATGAAACGCACGCCGCGTGGTCCATAGTATTCGTTGATGATGTCGGTCATCACAAACACCACCGGCCACAGCATCACGCCGGCGGTAAAGCTCAGCGATCCGCTCTGTCCGAACAGGTTCCAATTCAAGGTGTCGATGCCGAGCGTAGGTTCCAGTGCGAAGATCTTGACACCGACAAATTCAGCGATCAGCACGTTGGTGATGAACACGCCGGTTAGCACCAGGAACAAAACTTGGCCACGACTGAATAGATGATTCATGCGGAAGGCTTCGTTTTGCGATGAAACCGAATGGTGTCCGGTGCTTTGGCGCCGCCGGAAATGATAAACGCCATGGCCTGGTCGACCGTCCAGTCGGTGGGCGTAAGTTTGGAAACGGGTACGATCTCCAGATAGCCCGAGGTCGGATTGGGCGTTGTGGGCACGTAAACGGCGGCGAGCTCCTCGCCAGTATCCTCGTCGCGCATCACCCGCGTCACCAGGCCGACCGTCTTCATCTCAGGTGAAGGAAAGTCGATCAGCACGACGCGCTGCGTTCCATCGGGCTTCGTGCGCATCGCTTCCAGCAATTGCTTGGCACCGCCGTAGACAGTCTGCGCCAGCGGCACGCGACCAAGCCAGCCCTCGAAAAATTTCAACACACGCTGGCCGACGACGCGTGTGGCAAACAGGCCCGTAGCCAGAATGAATACCAAGGTCATGACGATGCCGATGACAGATTTCACCATCGGCGTGTGCAACCATCCGAACATTCCCGGCATTGCCGTTGCCAGCGGCGCGAGTACGCCGTTGATCCAGGGACCGGAAACGTAAGTCAACCCCTGTAGCACAAAGCTGAAAACAATCCAGGTCAGCCAGATCGGGAGGATGGTCAGTACGCCAGTCAGAAAGTAGCGTTGCAGTCGTGCAGTCTTGACGCGTGCGGCCATGGAAACTCCCGAAGGCAAGAACCGCATGTTGCACCAGTCTGCGCGCCGGCGCCAGGGCTCAGGCTTTTGCGCGGGCGATTTTCCCGGGCGGCTTGCGCAGCGTTGCGCGTTGGCGTTCGTGCTCACTGCGGCGAGACACTGAACCAAGAAATACAAACGGGAAGCTGCCGGTTTTCGCTAAGCTATGCCATAACCAACTCCTCGAAAACAATGGCCGCGACGATCGAAAACAATCCTGCTGATCCCGTTGTGGTCGGTCCCAGGCCGCTGCGCCCGGTAGTGGTGGCATTGATCGGGCTGCCAGGTGCTGGCAAGAGCATGGTGGCTGCGCACCTGCGTCGAAAGTTGCAGTTGCGTATCGTCAATCGTGATGAGATACGGCGCGCGCTATTTCCCGAATGCAGTTACAGCCAAACTGAAAAGCGGGCCTCGGTGCAGGCGGCATTTCTGGCGGTAGAGGTCAACAGCGCGCTTGGCGAATCCACCGTAGTGGACGGCATGACATTTTCCAAGACCACTGACCTCACTACGCTGAGCGAATTGGTAATCAGCTACGGGCTAGCTTTTGTGCCGATCTGGTTGGACGTCGAGCCAGAAATGGCCAAGGCGCGCATTCAGGCGGATATCGACGCCGGCAACACCCACCTCGCCGAAGATCGCGTCCCCGAAATGATCGAACCGATACTGGCCGGTTTCCAGCGACCTCCCGCCGCGGTGCCGGTGATCGATGCTGGCCTGCCGGCAGAACGTGTATGCGAATTGGCTGAGAAAATCGTGCAGGCGCGCGCTGGGTGCACGCGTTGATTCAATCCCAGTATTCCCCCGGACATCAAAATGGAACAGACAATCAGCGACTTTGTAAGTGCGCATGAACAACAGGATCGTGGCCAGGATCGTTGGGAACTGGAGAACGAACGCATTCTGGAAGTGAAGCTGATGCAGAACGGTATCTGGACCAAGGCAGGTTCGATGATTGCTTATCGCGGCGACATGAATTTTCGCCGCGAAGGCATGCTCGAGCATGGAACCGGGCGATTTCTGAAGGAGCTTTTCACTGGCGAGGGCGCCAAACTGATGCGTGTGCAGGGCAGGGGGCGCGTGTATCTTGCCGATAAGGCCAAGCGTATTACCGTGCTGAAGCTCGAAGACGAGTCGTTGTTCGTCAACGGCAGCGACTTGCTGGCCTTCGAAGACGGACTGCGTTGGGACATTCGCATGCTGCGCAAAGCGGCGGGCGTGTTGGCTGGCGGCTTGTTCAATTTGCGCCTGTCAGGGCGTGGTCGGCTGGCGATCTGCACCCATGGAATTCCGATGGCATTGCGGGTGACGCCTCAGACTGGAACGGTGTTCACCGACCCGCAGGCAACCGTAGCGTGGTCGGGTTCGCTGCAACCCGACTTCAAGACTGCGCTGACTCTCGGCAGTTTTTTCGGGCGGGGTAGCCGCGAAGGGCTGCAGATGGCTTTTCGTGGTGAGGGCTTCGTGCTGGTTCAGCCCTACGAGGAAAACTTTGCGCAGGTGCGGCGTTGAGCCTGTCGGTACCGCTGGTTCTCACCGCTGCGTTCACTCCGGACGGTTGCGGCTCTTCAGCCGCACGTAGATTTGTTTGCGCACCCGCGCCACCACCTCGCCATTGGCTGTGCAAACATCGATCGGCATCCAACGCAGGTACTTCTCGCCGCCGGCGGTTGCGATGCGAAACTCATCAAGCAGGGCGTCGTCGAGTCGAAACTCAGCCCAGACGGGTTCCTTCACCGCGCTGACGAATTCAATTTCTCCAGCCTTGTCCCAGACCAAGTAATCGCGCCCGAGGTTCTCCATGATCATGATCATCCAGTAGGGATCGGTCATCGAAAACAACGAGCCGCCGAAATGCGTGCCGACGTAGTTGCGACGAAAGCGCCCGGCCTTGAGGCTCACCCGCACATGGCGGAAATCCGCGCTCATGGTTTCAACCTTGATACCGGCGCCGATGAACGGCGGCCACCAGTTCATCAACAGTCGCAATTTGTTGGCTCGGGTCATCGTTTTGCTCGGGAATTTCACGAAGGTCAGACGCTACACTGAGTGGATGG
>JANMSL010000357.1:0-14298 GCA_031389245.1 Lysobacterales bacterium
CCATCGGCGATTTCAACATGATCGAGGAGGGCGACACCGTCATGGTGTGCATGTCCGGCGGCAAGGACTCATACAGCATGCTCGACATCTTGCGTCAGTTGCAGGTCAAAGCGCCGGTGAGTTTCGAGCTGCATGCGGTGCACCTTGACCAAATGCAGCCCGACTACGACCCGACCATACTGCCGCAGTATCTGCAGTCGATCGGAATGCCCTACACGATTCTGCAACAGGACACCTATAGCGTGGTCAAGCGCGTGGTGCCCGAAGGCAAGACCATGTGCGGCCTGTGCTCGCGCATGCGTCGCGGCGCGCTGTACAGCTTTGCCGAGCGCGAGGGTTTTACGCGAATTGCTCTGGGCCATCATCGCGACGACATCGTGGAAACGATGTTTCTGAACCTGTTCTATCACTCCAGGCTGTCGGCCATGCCGCCCAAGCTGCAGTCCGATGATGGCAAGCACATCTTGATCCGGCCCCTCGCCTACTGCGCCGAGGCCGACATCGAAACGTATGCCGCGTGGCAGGGCTATCCGATCATGCCGTGCAATCTCTGTGGTTCGCAGGAAACCTTGCAACGCAAGGCGATCAAGGCCATGTTGGGGGAGTGGGAGCGCAAGACGCCGGGGCGCGTGGATAACATTTTCCGAGCGCTTGCCGACGTGCGACCTTCGCAGCTGGCCGACCGCAATCTGTTTGACTTCGTCGGCTTGGGCGCGCACTCGCAGCAGTTGCCACTTGCGTCGGACTGGCACGTGGCTGCGCAGACAGGCGGCGCGAAACCATTTCCGATCCCCGTGGTCGCGGTCGATTGATCAAACATTCAACTGAAATCTGGCGGGCTCATCGCCCTGCCTTGGAGTATTCATGTTCTTTCGCAATATCACGTTATTCCGTTTTCCGCTTGAGCACTCAGGCAAAGAGACGTCATCAAAACTCAAGAAGCTTGAGCAAAAGCTGGGCGAACACGCGCTCCGGCCCTGCGGTCCATTGGAGCTTTCCACCCGCGGCTGGGTGTCGCCGTTCGGTCGTGGCGAGGATGCTTTCAGTCATGCCATCGGTCCCTACGTATTGCTCACTCTGGGTGGAGAAGACAAGTTGTTGCCCGGATCCGTGGTCAATCAGGCCCTGGCCGAAAAGATGGAAAAGCTGGAAAAACAACGCGGTAAGCCGGTTGGCGGTCGTGAGCGTCGCAAGCTCAAGGATGAAGTGCTGACCGACCTGATGCCGCGCGCCCTGGCTCGCCCCAGTCGATTGATGGGCTATCTGGACACGGCAAACGGTTGGATCGCGGTGGATTCCTCTTCGCGCAAGGCGGCGGAAACCTTTGTCAGCAAGCTGCGCGAGGCGCTGGGTAGCTTCCCGGCGGTGCAGGCCGAGGCGGAAGAGTCGCCGCGGGCGGTGATGACCGAATGGCTGATTGACGGCCGTCTGCCCAAGGGCTGGGTGCTGGGCGACGAATGTGAGCTCAAGGACCCAGCTGATCAGGGTGCTATCGTCCGCTGCCGGCGACAGGAGCTCGAATCGGACGAGGTCCGCGAGCACTTGAAAAGCGGTAAACAGGTCACCCAGTTGGCGCTGGTCTTTGAGGAGCGGATGCGCTTCGTGCTAGACGAAAATTTGACGCTGCGCAAGTACAAGATGTTGGATATAGCCACCGAATCGCTGGAAATCGGCGACCGTGAATCGGCCAATGCTGAACTGGACGCAAGATTTGCCTTGATGACGCACGAATTGGCTTTACTTTTCAAGGCAATCGAAACCATATTCGGGGTACCGCGACCACACGGCTGATTTGCGCGTGTCTGGCGGCCCCAGTAAGTGTTGACGAACAGGGCAAAATGCAAACGCAGGCTGAACAATTCGTTGAGCTGGAAACGCCCAATGGCCGCACCGTGCGTGTGCTGACGCGGACCAATCCGCGCGCGCGACGTCTATCGTTGACGGTGGGCGCTGGCGGGCCGCGGCTGTCGACACCGGCCGGGACGCATCCTTCGACGGTGCGCGCGTTTTTGCGCGAAAACGCCGGCTGGGTGCAAAAAAAACTGCGTGAGCTGGATCTGACCAGTAGAAAACTCGCGCCACCCGTTCCTGGTCGCTCGGAGACGCTGTGGTTTCGTGGCGTCGATCTGCCGGTGCGCTGGGAGCATGGCGCTTTCCCGCGCGTGCGCGTCGACCGTGCTGAGCTGGTGGTGAGCCTGAATCTGGATCATCCAGAAGTAACCCGGCACGCGCAGCGCGCCATGCGCAACTTTCTGATGAGCGAGACCCGTCGCGAGGTGCTGCGCCATGTCGCTTACTACGCTCTGCTGATCGGTAAAACGCCCACCGCGTTCCGCTTCTCGCCGATGCGCACCCTGTGGGGTAGCCTGAGCAGCGATGGCCGCATGTCATTGGACCTGTCGCTGATCCTGGCGCCGCCCAAGGCCCTCGAGTACGTGATCGTGCACGAGATGTGCCATCTGTGGGTGCGCAACCATGGCCCAAAATTCTGGGCGCGCGTAGCGGAGACCTTCCCCGAAGTGGACGAGCAGCGCGACTGGCTCAACAACCACGGTCACAGCATCAAGCACGAAATTTCGCGCTGGATTGGACTGAAGCAGGACTGAGCGTAGGGGCGCACTTGTACGCGATGGCGCAGAATGCGGCGGTGTTTGTTCGCGCCCGGGTGCGCTCCTACGCACGCAGCGCTCGCGCCACCTGCTCAGGCATATCCATGTGCAGGTGATGGGTGCCGACAATGCGCGTGATGGTCAGTGTCGACACCAATTCTGTACGTTCCGCCATGCGTTCGAAGTCGACAAACGGCATCGCCGGGTCGGCCAGCACCAGATGCGCCGGACACTGAATGCCTTCGAGACAATTGCGTACTTGTCCTTCAGTCATGCGGATAGCGCTGGTCAAGGTCAGGCGCGGGTCGCTGCTCCAGACAAAACCGCCGTCGACTGCGCGGGTGCCACGCGCCACCAGGGCGTGGGCAGCAGCAACCGACAACGGCATCTGCGGGTGCTGACGCCGCGCTGCTGCGGGAGCATCCAACGATGGAAACACGCGCAATTGCTTGGCATCGATGCCGGCGCGATCGGCTAGCGCGGCACGCAGCAAGTCCAGTGTCTTCTCATGCGGGGTGCTGAGCGGCCCCAATGCTTCGATCAGATAGAGGCGCTCGACGCGCTCCGACAGTGCCGCTGCCAGCACGCTGCAGATCGCGCCACCCAAAGAATGGCCGAGCAGACTGAAGCGTTGCCACTGCAGGGCCTCGATGCAGGTCGATACGTCGTGCAGATAATCGATGTAGTGATACCAGGCGCCGCGCGGGCGGTGATCGGAGCGGCCGTGCCCGGGCAAATCAATGGCAACCAGATCGTACTCATCAAACCATGGGCTGATCGGCTCGAAGCTCGCGGCGTTGTCCAACCAGCCATGGATCGCCAGAAGCTTGGGGCCAGCTGGATTGCCCGACCGCCGCGCCGCCAGATTCATGTGCGGCAGGGTGATGGTTATTTCCTCGAATGTCGTCATTTAGGGAGCCTCTGAAAAAGTCACTACAACGTCTTCGCTACACTGCGTATTGCTTGCCACTCCCCGAAAAACCTGCGGTTTTTTGCCCCCTGACTCAGGGGGCTATCACGGCTCCGAACTTGTTCAGAGGATCCTTAGGTTTGGACCCTGGAAAGTTGACCTGTGCCAAGCGCTGTCTGTCTTTGCTGGCGGCGATGTCGGAGTCGACTTCGTCCAGGCGCGCGCCCGACCACTCTGGCCAGTGTGCGCTGGCCTCAGCAATCAGTTGTGCAAGCCACTGGGCGTGGTCGTCGCCGGCGTTCAACGCCGGGATATAACGCAGATGCTCACCGCCTGCGGCGAGAAAAGTTTCGCGCCCGGCAATGGCGATTTCTTCCAGCGTCTCCAGGCAGTCCACTGCAAACGCCGGACAGATCACATCCAGCGTCTTGACCCCTATTGCCGGCAGACGTTTGAGTTCCTGATCGGTGTAGGGCGTAAGCCAGCGCTCGCGTCCTACGCGCGACTGAAATGCCACGCTCCACTGATCCGCGCTCAATTGCAGATGTTCAGCGGTGCGCCGTGCAGTGGCAAGGCATTGGCAGTGATAGGGATCCCCGGCGAGCAGATAGCGTTCGGGAATGCCGTGGAACGAGAACAGCAGATGCGCCGCCGTGCCGTGATCCAGACGGTGCTGGCGAACGCGTTGCGCGAGCAATTCGGTGTATCCGGGGCGGGCGAAGTAGTCACTGATGAATCCCAATTCGGGCACCCAGCGCCAGGTTTTCAAGCTGTTGGCGAGCGCATCGAATACCGCGCCCGTGGTTGTGCCCGAATACTGTGGATATAACGGCAGCACCAAGAGCCGCCGCAAGTTGCGCCGCATCAGTTTTTCGAGCACGTCGCGCATGCCGGGATTGCCGTAGCGCATAGCCACGTGTACTTCAATGCGCGATTGCCCCGACTGCTGCAGCTGCGATTGCGTCGCCTTGGCGAGATCCTGCGTGTGAAACAACAAAGGCGAACCGCGCTCCTGCCAGACCTGGCGATAGGCCTGCGCCGATCGCCGCGGTCGCAGGCGCAGTACGATGCCATGCAAGATCAGCCACCACAGCAGGCGCGGAATCTCGATCACCCGTGGATCGGCCAGAAACTCTGCCAGATAGCGCCGTACTGCCCCCGCGTCTGGCTGATCGGGTGTGCCTAAATTGACCAGCACAACCGCCGCCAAGGGCGGCGCTCCGTGGGCGAAGTCCGCACGGCCTAGGTACTTCATGGTCCCTCCTTGGGGATGGTCTGAATAAGTCACCACTTTGTCTTCGTCACACCGCTTATTGTTTGCCAACCCCGCGCTTTCAACAGCGGCGCTAGTCGTTCTCTAAAGCGCAACTGGTCAACCCGGTGTTTTTCGCCACCTGACTCAGGGGGCTATCCTGGCTCCGGACTTGTTCAGAGGTTCGCTAGCATTCGGCGCCAGCCCGCACGCGTCATGCCCATTCGAATCCACGCCGACAAGACGTCGCAGTGCCGCGGTACGTGGGCTGGGCAGAACGGCCTGCCTGGTTTACGTCTCGGTGAATCGCTGAGCGGCGACACTGTGCGTCACGGTGAGTGTATCGGGCGAATCAGGGGAGGTACGAAACATGCAGGCGGGATACCATATCTTGTGTGTAGGCCAAGTTTCCGCCGCAGGTGTAGTGATTTACGCCATCGTGCTGATCCGGCCGCCCCAGGGCTTTGTTTTTCGCAAGCCGCCGGCTAGAATCGAAGCAGCCATGGTCGCCCCCGTGGATGAAGATTCCAGCTGTACATACTTATAAAGGGATAACCCATGCGTCGCGCTGCTCAGCTCGCCGCCTTTGTCGCAGTGTCGATGTGTGCCACGGGCACGCAGGCAGATCCCTATGGGTATGCGACATCCTTTGACGTCGGCTCTGGCGAGACTCGGCTGCTTCAGATTGACTTGGCGTCCGGCGTCTCGACCTTGGTGGGCCGCACCGCCTATATCGATGTTGAGGGTCTGGCCATTGCTCCGGACGGGACCCTTTACGGTGTCTCCGACGCAAGCAAAACACTGATCACTATCGATACCTCGTTTGGACGTGGCACCGCTGTCGGCCCGGGTAACGGCAATCTCGGCGTCGCAGGCCAGGGCGTGGGAACCTTCGATACCCTGGACCTCGGGCTTGCCTTCAGCTGCGATGGTCGTCTTTGGATGTCGTCGGACAGCACCGGCAAGTTGTGGGAAGTCAACCGCAATACGGGCGCTACGCGGCTGGTTGGCACCATGGGTGCAAATATTTCAGGTTTGGCCGGCAATGCAGATGGCCTGTACGGTGTTGGCGTCGAAGCCACTCGTGGGCTCTACAAGATCAATACTGAAACTGCGGTCGCTACGCGCGTAGGAGCGGTGAATACCGGCGCGCCGTATGTCGATGCCGGCATGGATTCCGACAGTGCCGGAAATCTGTGGGCGGTGCTCGATTACAGCCCGCCGCCCAATAACCGGCCTGGCGATGCGGGCAAGCAGAGCGATGTGGTAAGGGTGAATGCGCTTACCGGAGCCTACACTTACGTTTCCCGAACGTTTTCCGAAGTGGAAGGCCTGGCCATTGGCCGCCCGCCCGCCTGTGCCGTGGTAACCGGTTCAGTCCCTGCAATCCCGGCGAATGCCTGGCAGGCGCTGGCCGTTCTCGGTTTGTTGGTGCTCGGGTTCGGTGCTTTCGGCGTGCGCCACGCACTGCGCTGAATCAGCGTTGCAATCAATTTTTTCGCGGCGGTCCTTAGCGCGGGTTCATGCGCATCGCGGGATCATGCGCCAAATCATTATCGGAGTCGCCAGATGCTCAGAAGCCTGATGCTGGGTAGCTTGTTGTTGGCAAACGTAGTGTGTGCACCGACGCTGTATGCGCAGGACGCGGAGCTGCAACGAACCGATGACGCAATACGCGTGCTCGGCGAAATCATGCGCTCGCCCGACCGTCGCGTGCCCAATCAGCTGTTGGCCAAGGCCGAGGCCATCGCGGTGATTCCAGATGTGGTCAAGGCCGGCCTCGTCGTCGGTGGTCGCCACGGTCGCGGGCTGATCAGCGTGCGTGCAGCAGATGGCAATTGGTCAAATCCCAGTTTCATCAAAATCAGCGGCGGCAGCATCGGCTTTCAGGCCGGCGTGCAGTCGACCGATGTGGTGTTGGTGTTTCGCTCCAAACGCGGTGTCGATTCGATCGTCAATGGCAAATTTACCCTTGGCGCAGATGCAGCTGTGGCTGCTGGCCCGGTCGGACGCAACGCGCAGGCGTCCACCGATGGACAGCTCAAGGCAGAGATCTACAGTTATTCGCGCAGCCGCGGCCTGTTCGCCGGCGTGGCGCTCGATGGTTCGGTGCTGTCGATCGACCACAAGGGCAACCAGAATATCTATGGCAGCAAGGTGACACCACGGCGCATTTTCGAGGGAGGAGTCAGCAACGTGCCCACGCGCGTGGTGGACTTCCGTGACCGCTTGGAAGAGCACACCGCGATGTAGCAGGGCGCTTTGGCGCGACCTGCTCGACCGCCGAGTTTGACCGGCATCTTGGCTTGAGTGCCGGGCCTTTGCGTGATGCGCTCATCGTCACCGCAGGCGCGCTATCCTTGGCATCCGGAAAGATCAATGAGGTGCGGTCATGGGTGGTTTCTCGATTTGGCACTGGGTCATCGTTTTGGTCGTGGTGTTGGTCATATTCGGCACCAAAAAACTGCGCAATGTCGGCGGCGATCTCGGTGGTGCGGTGCGCGATTTCAAGAAGGCGTTGAACGACGGCGAAGCGCAGCCCAAGCTGGAAGCGGACAAGCTCGAAGCTGACCCGTCGAGCGCCGAGCAGGCCAAAGCCGCCGCACGCGAACGCGTCGATCAAAAGCGTGCCGACTAGGCACCTGTAGCGACCCGACAATGTTTGATGTTGGCATCAGCGAGCTGGCACTGATCGGCGTGGTTGCCCTGATCGTGCTAGGCCCCGAACGCTTGCCCAAAGCCGCGCGCATGGCTGGTGCATTGCTGCGACGCCTGCGCGGCAGCTGGAACTCCCTGCGTTACGAGTTGGAGCGTGAAGTCGCGGCCGACGAACTCAAACGCAGCCTTCGTGATGTTTCTCAATCTGTGCGGGACGCCAACCCGGTCGAGGCCGTTCGCGATGTCGCTGCCGAGGTGCTGGCGGATGCCAATAAACTGGTCGAGGACGTCAAACGTCCGGACGCACCATGACCGCCGAAGACGATTCCGAACTACCGTTCATGGCACACCTGATCGAGCTGCGTTCGCGGCTGATCAAAGCGGTGGCTGCGGTGATGACGGTGTTTCTGGTGCTGGTGCCGTTCGCTAATCGTCTCTATGCCGTGCTCGCAGGTCCGCTGTTGGCGAAGATGCCGGCAGGCACGCAAATGATCGCGATCAAGGTGACCTCGCCGTTCTTGATCCCGATGAAGCTGGCGTTTTTTGTCGCGGTGCTGATTGCCATGCCGGTGGTGCTCTACCAACTCTGGGCCTTTGTCGCCCCCGGGCTGTATCGTTACGAGCGTCGTCTGGCGATGCCGTTGCTGTTCTCTTCGATCGCGCTTTTTTACACCGGCTGCGCCTTCGCTTTTTTCCTGGTCCTACCGACGGTATTCGGGTTCCTGCAAAGCGTTGCTCCCGAGGGCGTGTCGGTGATGACGGATATCGGTGAGTACCTCGATTTCGTGCTGGTGATTTTTTTCGCCTTCGGTTTCTGCTTCGAAGTGCCGGTTGCAGTGGTCATCCTTTCATTGCTCGGTTGGGTGACGCCCAAGCAACTAGCCGAGGCGCGCGCGTACGTGATCGTAGGTGCGTTCGTGGTCGCGGCGGTATTGACGCCGCCAGATGTGATTTCGCAGCTGATGCTGGCCATTCCGATGTGCATACTTTACGAAATCGGGCTGATCGCGGCCCGCTTTTTACCAGCACGCACGAGCGCGCTGAGGGCGCCCGAGTAAGCACGGGTAGCGCGCTGGCAGCGATCCCAACTTCGCCACCCGACCCGGTCTGCGTGGCGCAGTCACGTCGCTTGCAATGCCGCCCGCCTTGGCCAGGTTTGCGCTGGCCAGCGACGCCAATCCATCACCTGGCGTTGTCCGGATACTTTCCCGTCGCGGTTACGTGCTGCCCGATATTGCTACCGCTCGTGGCCCGTGGTATCAATCCACCGTACGCCGACTTTTGCGCCCCAACCTGGAGGATCACCATGACCGATATGCCGCCCTCACCGCCCGCCACTTCCGGCACAGACGAAAAGGGCATCGCCGCCCTGACTCATGCGTCGGGGATCCTGTTTGGCTTTATTGTGCCGCTGGTGGTGTGGCTGATCAAGAAAGATCAATCGCCCTATCTGGCCGACCAAGCCAAAGAGGCGCTGAACTTCCAGATCACGGTCACCATCGGTTATTTTGCATCCGGCGTGTTGATGGCAGTGTTGATCGGCTTCCTGCTGTTCCCATTGATCATGCTTGCCAACCTCATTCTCTGCATCATGGCGGCGGTCAAGACCAACAATGGTGAGACCTATCGTTATCCGATGACGCTGCGTCTGATCAAATAAGCTGGCGTACTGAATTCAAGACAAACGCCCCTTCGGGGGCGTTTTTTTTGCGTGGCTCAACGCCAGGGCAATGCATCCAGATCAACGTTTCCGCCGCTCAGAATCACCCCGACGCGGCGCCCGCTAAATACGTCGGGGTGACGTAGCATCACCGCCAGACAGACCGCTGCCGAGGGTTCTACGATCAGTTTCAGTCGATCCCAGATCATGCGCATGGCGGTCGCTGTTTCCGCATCGCTGGCGGTAAGCACCTGCACCGCTTCGCGTCGCATGATCTCGAAATTGATTTCGCCAATGCCGGCACGCAGGCCATCGCAGATCGTGTCGGCGACAGGATGTTGTTCGCGCTGGCCCGACGCCATTGCACGAAACGCATCGGCGGCGCCTTCGGGTTCGGCGGCGAATACCGTGACGCCGGGGCTATGCGCGTGCGCTGCGATCGCGGTTCCTGCCAACAGACCGCCGCCGCCCACTGGCACCATTATCGCTTCCAGGCGAGGTTCAAAGGTCAGTAACTCCAGTACCGCGGTTCCCTGGCCGGCAATGACTTCAACGTGGGTGTACGGATGGATCAGGATCGACCCGGTGTGCAGCTGCACCTGGGCAGCGGCATGTTCCCGGGCAGCGAGTGTGGGCGCACAAAAATGCAGATGCGCACCGGTAGCACGCATGTTGGCGATCTTGATCGCCGGAGCATTCTCGGGCACGACGATGTGCGCCGGTATGCCGCGCTCGCGCGCCGCCAAGCCAAGCGCTGCGCCATGATTGCCAGACGAATGCGTCAACACGCCGCGCGCCGCGGTGTCTTCAGCCAGAGCCCAAACTGCGTTGCTGGCACCGCGAAACTTGAATGCGCCGATGTGCTGCAGATTTTCACACTTGAACCAGATCGACGCGCCACTCGCCGCGTCGATCGCCGAAGAAGTCAACACTGGGGTTACGCGCACGCGACCGTTGATGCGCGCGGCAGCGGCATGGATATCGGTGATGGTGGGCAGTTTCATGTCGGTTTTGCGCCGGTTGACGGACCAACCCTAGGTTAGCGGTTGGCGCGATGCAGAATGCCATTGGACTCACCTACAATCGATGGCATCCGATCCACGTGGGAGTTTGTATGCACCTCAGTCGCCTTGCCGGATTCATCATCGATTGCCGGACCGCCGACCTCAATGCCGCTGCCAGTTTCTGGGGCGGCGCTTTGGGCTTGGGCATCCTGGGCGATGATGGTCCCAAGTATGTTCGGCTCGATGCCGCAGCGCATGCGCTGAGTATCGAAGTTCAACAGGTAGAACACGAGAGCCGGGTACATTTGGATATCGAGACCGACAATGTCGACGCCGAAGTGCAGCGGCTCGAGTCACTCGGTGCCACGCGCCACTTGCAGGGCGCACGTTGGTGGGTGATGCAGGCGCCGACCGGGCAGCGTTTTTGTGTGGTGCAGGCGCGCGTGGATCTTTCGACTATGGCGGGAGTGACCCGTTGGCCCTGAGCGCATGCCTGTGTGCAAGCGGCGCTCGATCGCGCATGTACCGGCCAGCGTAAAGTTTGCCCGCGGCGCGGAGCCGTTTCCACAATTCAAGCCCGACACGGGTTCGCACTGAGGCATAATCGTTTTATGCAAGCCAACACCGCGCTGGAAATTGTTCTGGTCTTTCTGATTGCCGCGGTGATCGCGGTTCCACTATTTCGACATTTCGGACTGGGCGCGGTGCTCGGCTATCTGGCCGCCGGTGTGGTGATCGGTCCGAGTGCGCTGAAGTTGGTCGGGGACACTCAGTCGGTGTTGGCAGTCTCCGAGTTGGGCGTCGTGATGATGCTGTTCGTCATCGGCCTGGAGTTGTCGCCGGCTCGACTATGGCTGATGCGCAGGCCGGTATTCATGGTCGGTGGACTCCAGGTCTTGATCGCTGCGATTCTGATCGCGGGTGCTCTGTCGTCACTGCCGATAGGGATCAAGGCGGCAGTCGTGATTGGCCTCGCCCTCGCCTTGTCATCAACCGCGGTCGGCCTGCAGATCCTCGCCGAGCGCAAAGAGCTGACCACGAACTATGGCCGGTTGGCGTTCGCCATCCTGCTGTTCCAGGACATCATCGCGATTCCGCTACTCGCCGCGATCCCCTTGCTCGGACAGAGCAACGCGGAGCACGTGGTACCGGTGTGGCAGTCGGTGTTGCGCGCGACGGCGGTGATTGCGGCGGTGGTATTTCTCGGTCGCGTGTTGCTGCGTTACCTGTTTCCCATCGTCGCCCGTGCCGGCATGGTCGAAGTGTTTTCGGCCGCCACATTGCTGGTCGTGGTCAGCACCGCGTGGTTGATGCATTGGGCGGGTCTGAGCATGGGCCTTGGCGCGTTTCTCGCCGGCGTGTTGCTGGCCGATTCCGAGTTTCGCCACGAACTGGAGTCGCACATCGAGCCATTCAAAGGCCTGTTTCTGGGATTGTTCTTCATCGCCGTTGGCATGAGCATCGACCTGTCGTTGGTGCACCGCGAACCTGCAGTGCTGATTGCCGCGACGCTGTCCCTGCTCGCGGTCAAAGCCCTGCTGTTGTTCTTCGTTGGGCGTGTCGTCGGGGAGCTCAACGCACGCCAGGCATTGATGTTGGCAGCAGTGCTGGCGCTGGGTGGCGAATTTGCATTTGTGGTTTTTGCCGAAGCCAACAAACACGGATTGATTGATGCCGCGCTGCGTGATCGGTTGGTGGTGGTAGTCGGCCTGTCGATGGCGTTGACACCGTTGCTGATCATGCTCGCCAGCCGTTGGTTGCAGTCGATGCCCGAGGCCAAACCGACGCGCGCGTTTGACAAATTCGAAGACGACACGCCGCGGGTGATCATCGCCGGTTTCGGGCGCGTGGGTCAGATCGTGGCGCGTATGCTCAGGGCACAGAAAATTGCGTTTACCGCGATCGAGAACAGCGTCGAGCAGGTCGAGTTCTCCAGGCGTTTCGGCAACAAGATCTATTACGGCGATCCCGCCCGCCCTGATCTGTTGCGTGCTGCGCGTGCCGACAAGGCAGAGATATTCGTTCTGGCCACCGACGATCCCGAGGCCAACATCCGCACCGCGCGGGTGATCAAGCGCACGTTTCCTAACCTGAAAATCTTCGCACGCGCACGCAATCGTCAGCATGCCTTCAAACTGATGGACATGGGCGTCACCTCGGTAACGCGCGAGACTTTCCTCAGTTCGATCGACATGGGAAGGCAAATCATGCAAGCACTGGGCGTGCCCGAAGACGTGGCCATCGAGCGCGCGCAGCGCTTCCGCGAACACGACGAAGTGATGCTCCAGGAGCAGTACCTGATCTACGACGATGAAGCGGCGTTGGTGGCTTCCGCACAGCAGGCACAGAAAGACTTGCTGCATCTGTTTGAAGTCGATGAGCGCAAGGGATAGCTTGATCTACTCAGTGGTGGTGGAAGCGTCAGCGAACGCGACCGTGTACGAGCCGCCGCCGCGAACTACTCAGGCTCCGTGCAGCGTTTCCTGCAAGTAGGTGTAAGCGGTCAATCCCGCCTCGAGATCGGCTGCGATGCGGCTGGCTTCGCCAGCAGACAGTGTCGCCGCAGCAACCTTGTCGCGGAAAGCGGCGCGTAACGCATCGGCTTCGAAACCGACGTAACCCAGCACCTTGTCGGCGGTATCTCCGCGGCGTGCATTGGTCAGGATAAATCCCGATGGCTGCATGCGGACATCGACGGTATCGGTATCACCAAACAAATTGTGGATATCGCCGAGCGTCTCCTGATAGGCGCCGACCATGAAGAATCCAAGCCGGTAACTTTCGCCAGCGCGCAGCGCGTGCAGCGGCAGGCTGGCATCGACACCTTCGGAATCCACGTACTGGTCGATGCGACCGTCCGAATCGCAGGTCAAATCGGCAATCACGCCGTGGCGCGTCGGCGCCTCATCCAGTCGCTCGATCGGCACGATAGGAAAAACCTGATCAATCGCCCAGATGTCCGGCATCGACTGAAACACCGAGAAATTGACGAAGTATTTGTCGGTGAGTTTCTCATTGAGTTCGTCCAGCGCTTGCCGGTGCGAACGTTCATCCGGCTTCAGGCGATCACGCACCGCATGCGCAATCGCATAGAACAGCTCATCCAATGCCGCACGTTCGGCGATGCCAATGCTTCCGAGCGCGTACGACGACTGCCCTTCAGCGAGAAAGTGCAGGGACTCGTGATAAAGCTCAAGCGGCGGGCGCTGGTCGATGGCAGCGTGAATTTCTCGCAGATGGGTCAGCGCGTGTGATTCGCTGGTGGTGACGGCGGGGACGTGACCCAGTGGTGCGGGTTCCACTTCGCTGACATTGGCCACCAATACCGCATGATGCGCCGTCATTGCGCGCCCGGCCTCGGTAATCAGGTGCGGCGGTGCAATGCCGTGCTCGCGGCAGGCTTCGGCCACCGGTTGCACGATCGTGGTGGCGTATTGATCGAGGCCGTAGTTGATCGAGCAATAGCTGCGCGAACGCGTGCCCTCGTAGTCAACGCCCAGGCCACCGCCTACGTCTATGTAGCGGATGTCGAAGCCCAGCTTGTTGAGTTCGACGTAGTAGCGCACCGCCTCGCGCATGCCGCCGGCGATGTCGCGCACGTTGGAAATCTGCGAACCCATGTGGAAGTGCACCAGCTTGAGCGCGTGCGTCAGCCCATGGCTGCGAAGCTGATCGAGCAGGCTCATCAGCTGGCCCGGATTGAGTCCGAACTTGGCCTTGTCGCCGCCGGTGTTCTGCCATTTGCCGCCAGCGATGGAGACCAGGCGCATGCGCACGCCGATCAGCGGTTCGACGCCTAGGTCGCGCGCTTCCTCGATCACCAACTGCAACTCGCTGGGTTTCTCGATGACAATGAAAATGTCGAGCCCGAGTTTGCGCCCAATCAATGCCAGGCGTATGTACTCTCGGTCTTTGTAGCCGTTGCAGATGACCAGCCCACCCTTGGACAGCGCAAGCACGGCAATCAGTTCGGGTTTGCTGCCGGCTTCCAGGCCAAAGCCTTCGCCGCCGGTGGCGACGAGCTCTCCGGCGACACTCTGATTCTGGTTCACCTTGATCGGATAAACCGCCGTGTAACGACCGGCGTACTGATTGGCCTGCATCGCGCGCGCAAACGCCTGCTGCATGCGCGTGCGCTTATCAGAAAGAATATCGGTGAAACGCAGCAGCACCGGTAATTTAAGCCCCTGCGCTTCGGCGGCACG
>JANMSL010000398.1:0-11057 GCA_031389245.1 Lysobacterales bacterium
CGAGGCTGGCCTGTGCCGGTGGCAAATGCGCACCAACCGGGTTATAGACCAGGTTCAGCAAGAGACCGCTATCGCCCTTGCCGTACCCGAGTTGATTGAGGTGTTGCAAGGCCTTGATCGAAGCATCGAACACGCCATCGCCACGTTGCTGGTCGACGTTCGCGGCCGAGTAACAAGGCAACGAGGCGATGACCTCAACACCATTTTGCGCGAGAAACTCGGCAGCCCATTCGTAGCCTGGTTCTTCCAGAATGGTGGGATTGCAGCGGTCCATCACATGCAAGCCCAATTCACGCGCTGTTTCGACCAACCAACGAAAGTCCGGGTTCATCTCGGGCGAGCCACCGGTCAAATCGAGCGTGCCGATCCCGTGCCGGCGCGCCACATCCAATGCCAGCTCCATGGTGGCACGGTCCATCAACTCCTTGCGCAGCGGTCCCGCATTGACGTGACAGTGGATGCAACTGAGGTTGCACAAATAACCCAGATTCATCTGCAACGTGGTCGTGGCGCCGCGCTGGATGGAGGGGAAATCGCTGTCGCGCAGCAAGGGCCAGGTATCACGCATGGGAACACTCCGCGTCGATGCGTCGACAGGACGCGTCGCTTAGGGAAAACAAGCAAGGAATATCGGCAACCCCGGCCGCGCTGATGTCGGTGGATTGCGCAAGGGCGAGTACTCGTTTTGCGTTCAGCAACACGCGCCTGAACTCGCCGACAGCGCATTGGCTTCCGGTCCGCAGTCGAACAAACCATAGTGCACGTTCCTTTCGCCAAGCACCTTGAAGTGCGGTGCGTAGCACGTAACGGTCAACATATCCGCGGTATTGCCACACACAGTCATCGGCTTGCCGGTTTCGAACAGGTGATGATCGTCAAGCACAAACGCATTCGGATGCGCGGCTGCGCTGCCCTGGTAATAGGCCACTTGACCATAATCCTCGCAGCGATCCTCGAGCGGCAACTTGAACGCGCGCACGGTGACCGAGCTGAACTTGAGCATGCCCACCCGGCGCTCGATTTCTGCATCGAACAGCGGGATTGGATTCTGTGCAACCACGCGCGTATCGGCGCAGCCCATTTCGTGCATCAGGCGCCGGAAGTCCTCGCGGTACATGGCGCCACCCAGGCATTCGCCGAGCAATACGGCATCGTGGCGCAACGCATCGGGCACGCGACGGTCGGCGAAAACATCCGAGAAATACAATTCGCCGCCCGGCTTGAGCACGCGAAAAATTTCGCGAAACACGCGTGCCTTTTCGGGTGACAGATTGAGCACGCAGTTCGAGACCACGACGTCGATCGAATTGTCGGCGATGCCGAGCGTCGCCAAATCCTCGATATAGCCGTCGCGAAACTCGACGTTCGATTGTGCGTAACCATACCGCGCTGCATGCCAGTCCAGATGCGAACGCGCCAGATCCAATTGCTCGGGTGTCATGTCTACACCGATGACGCGACCGTGCGCGCCGACCAGACGCGACAGCAGATAGCAGTCGCGCCCAGTACCACAGCCAAGATCAAGCACGGTGCAACCCTCCAACGCCGGCGGTAGCGGCGAGCCACAGCCGTAGAACCGAGCCCGTATCTCGGGATGCACATCCTCGACCAGGACACGCAAATACGCGGGCATGGAATCCGCAGTGCAGCAGGCGCCGGTCTTCAGATCACTCTGCGATTTCAGCACCTGCCCGTAGTAATGGCGAACGTCGGCCTGCAAGTCAGAGTCACTTTTCATTAGACACTTCCAGATTGAGGGAGCCAACACGATTCCACTGTGCCCTGCATTGAAGGCGAGATTGTACGTTGCGCATCCAGATCAGAAGCGGCATCGTCGTGGACCGCGAATAGCCCGATTGGCTTTCATCGACACCTGGTTGGCGCCCAAAGACCAGCGAAACGCTCGTTATACTATTGCGGTAGAGCCGTGCCTGGCGCGTGACGAGGGCTACCGCATTGTATAATCGCGCCGGAGCGTGCTGATCGCTTGGCCGAGCCTCGTATCTCCACAAACGCAGTGCCCGCTACCACACCGCTTCAAACGCGTCCGGCACGACATTCCAACGACGCCCGTAAACATGCACGCGATGCGTTGGTTTGCCCGCCGGATCAACCAACGCTCCGCCTTGAGCCAGCCACGCCAAAACGCCACCGCGCAGGTTGACCGCATCAATACCGCGCTTGCGCAGGTTGCGTGCAGCATGCCCGCTGCGCAAGCCGATCGTGCAATAGACCACCACGCGCAGCTCCGGCGACAGTGTCAAGCGATCAGCCTGCGCCAATGCGATCGCGCCAGCGATGATCGACACGTCGCGCTCGGCCTGGGTGCGCGCGTCGACCAGAATCAACGAGCTTCGATCGGCATGTCGCAACGAAGATGCCAACATCACCGGGACATCGCCGACGCCACGTTCCACCTCGGCAACCAGTTCAGCTATGCGTTGATCGATTGCCGGAACAGTGGTCGGCGCCACATCAGCGCCTGGCGCCGCACTCGCAACCAATAACCAGAGCAACAGCGCTTTGATCATCAAGGGGCACTCGCATGAGGGGTATTTAATTTGGCATCGTTGAGCGACCAATCGTACTCGAGGAATTCGATTTCGTATTCACCCGCCTGGATGGCTGGGGCGTCCAAGGCCGAGATTCCCAGCATTGCGGCGTAACGCAGCAGAAAAGTCTCCAGCCGATCCGCGCCGCCGTAGCCTTTCGCGAAATCCCCGCCATACCAGTCGAAAATTTTTGACAGCTGCAGCACCTGTCTTGCTCGATCGATGCGGTTGCGTGTTCGATCCGACAGAAAGCGCCGTGTCTGATCGTCAAGCTGTGCTTCGAGATCCGCACCCAGATAAGCTTCCGGGCGCAGTGCCGGGCAGCCCACGGAGGCACAGTTCAGCGCAAAGTGGATGCGCGGCTCGTCGAAATTCTCAGCGCCGCGCAACAAGCCATGTTCAATCTCGTCGAGATGACGCTGCGCGCCGAACAACGGAACAAAGCGCTTCTTCCAGGCTGAGGTGATCAAGCCACCGAGATCACGAATCGACTCCACATCCGGATACTCGGTCAGGATCAGTTCAACCGTGTACGCGTTGTAAACGTTGATCAGAAACGCCCGCTGCGATGCGCTATCCCACTGATCAAATCGAGCTTTTGGCACGGCTGAGAGCGTGTCGAGATAAATCTTGAGTGCGGTGCGATTGCGCTTGAATGCGGCGTAGTCCGTCTTGGTCGCCGTGCCGGTGGCATTCCACTGCACATGTTGCTTCAGCAGCGCGTTCCATGCGTCGTGCGAGAAGGTCGGGTCGGCCGCCAGCGCCGGCATAGCGCAGATCAGCATTAGAACCAGTACCCGGGATAGCCGACGAATCATCACCGCGCTCGCTCAGCGTCGCCAAGCAAAAAACCGCTCCAACCAACGCAACGCAGCCGCTGGCGCGTGCGCACGTTTCCAAACGCCAGCAGCGTACTTGTTGGCTTCCATCAGGGTGGGATACACATGGATGGTCGCCAGTATCTTGTTGAGTCCCAGGCCATGCTTCATCGCCAGCACGTACTCAGCGATCAGCTCTCCGGCCGACGGCCCAACAATGGTCGCGCCAAGAATGCGGTCACTTCCCTTGGCGGTGAGCACTTTGACGTAGCCCTCCGCCGCACCTTCCGCGATCGCTCGGTCCAGATCATCAATGCCATATCGCGTTACCTCGACTTCGACACCAGCGTCGCGTGCCTCGTTCTCCGACAAGCCCACCCGCGCCACCTCCGGATCGGTAAACGTGGCCCACGGAATGACGCGATAGTCAGCTCGGTACGACCAGAAGGGCGACAGCAGCCCATTGACCGCGGCATACCAGGCCTGATGCGCGGCAACGTGGGTGAACTGGTACGGACCGGTCACATCACCGCAGACATAAATGTTCGGGAAGTTGGTGCGCAACCACGGGTCGGCCTCGATCGTGCCGGATTTGGCGAGACGAACGCCGAGCTCTTCCAATCCAAAGCCCGAGACATTTGCCCGTCGTCCAAGCGCCAACAGCAGCCGATCAAACTCAACACGCTGGCTCGCGCCCGCGTGCTCGACAACCAGCGTGCCGCCGTCGCTCTGCTCACCGTCACTGCCATCGCCCTCGACACTGAGGGCCTTGTGGTCGGTGAGGACAGCAATGCCCTCTCGAGCAAAACTCGCCGCCAACGCTGCAGAGGCGTCGGCGTCCTCTCGGGGCAACAACCGCGACGCCATCTCGATCACAGTCACCTCAGCACCAAAACGCCGAAACGCCTGCGCCAACTCGCACCCGATCGGTCCGCCGCCGAGTACCACCAGCCGGCGCGGCAAAATGCGCAGCGTCCACAGTGAATCGCTGGTCAACGCCTGCACCTGATCCAATCCAGGCAGCGCCGGGAGCAATGGCCGCGCACCGGTCGCGATCACGATGCTGCGCGCCGATAGCCGCCGACCATTCACTTCCACTTCCCACGGCGAAACCAGCTTGGCCTCGCCTTCGATCACATCAACGCCGAGACCGCGATAACGTTCGACTGAGTCATGCGGTTCTACTTCGGCAACTACCTTTTGTACTCGTGCCATCACCTCGGCAAAGTCGAACTCGACTTGCATGTGACGAATACCCAATCGTTCGCTATCGCGCGCATCGGCCATCAGCCGCGCCGATCGGATCAGTGCCTTGGACGGCACGCAGCCCGTGTTCAGACAATCCCCACCCATGCGATGCTTCTCAATCAGGGCGACCCGCGCTTTCAATGCGGCGCCGATATACGTTGTCACCAATCCTGCCGACCCAGCGCCAATCGCGATCAGGTTGTAATCGAATCGCTTCGGTTTGACGTGTTCACGATAAATGCGTCGCGCCACCAGCCATTGGCTGATCTGACGCATCACCAGTGGCAGCAGGCCGAGTACCACCAGTGCACCCATCAAGCCCGGAGACAGCACATCACCGAGCGTGCGAATCGAAGCCAGCTGGGTGCCGGCGTACACATACGCGATCGTGGCCGGCAACATGCCAAGCTGACTGACGACGTAGTACGTCAGCGTCCGGATCGGCGTCAAACCCATCAGCAGGTTCACCAGGAAAAACGGAAATACCGGTACCAGCCGCAGCGTCAGCAGATAGAACGCGCCATCGCGCGCGACGCCCTCGTTGACCGCCTTGAGTCGTTCACCAAATCTACGCTGCACCGCATCGCGAAACAGGAAGCGCGACGCCAGCAGCGCCAGCGTCGCACCGATTGAGCTGGCAAACGAGACCAGCACCGACCCGGCGGCGAGGCCAAAAATCGCGCCGCCCGCCAGCGTCAGAATGGCCGCACCGGGGATCGAAAGCGCCGCCATCAACACATAGATGCCGAAAAAGATGCCCGCTGCCAACCAGAGGTTCTGATTTGCCCACAAAGTCAGCGCATCGCGCTTGGCCTGCAGGTTTGCCAGCGTCAGCATATCGGTGAGCCCGGAGGCGTAAATCGCAATAACGCTGGCGATTACCGCCACAACCAGCAGGAGTCGACGATACAGTGGTGTCATTTACAATCTCGCTAAGCGGCGACGTCGATCGCGACGGTTACATAGTAGTCCGGGTGCGAGCCGGTTCGATCATCCTCGGGACCGGCACTGCGGCGAATTGATGACAGCGGCCCACCCGGGCGCGGGGAATGCACCATCGCCAGTCTGCAGGGGCAAGGAGCGTAATGCGTGTAGTACTGCTGGGCGCGAATGGCATATTTGGCAGCCGCCTCGCTGCCCTGCTTGCCAACATTCCGGATTTGAACGTGGTGCTGGCCGGTCGCGACACGACAGCATTGAGAGCGCTTGCCGAGAATCTGCCGGTCGACGCCGCCACCACGATTGAAGTACGCCACATCGATCTGGACGCGCCAACACATTGCGCAGCGTTGCTCGAAGCCGCGCCCGATGTCCTGATTGATACCTGTGGTCCCTTTCAGAGTCGCGACTATCGACTGCCAAGACTCGCCATCGAACATCGCTTCCATTACATCGATCTTGCCGACGCGCCGGACTTTGTCGTGGGAATCACTACGCTCGATGCCGCGGCACGAGCCGCCGATGTATTGGTCGTGTCTGGCGCCAGCAGTGTGCCGGCGTTGAGCAGCGCAGTCATCGATGGCTTTGCCGGCGAGTTCGACGCGCTGAAGGAAATCGACATCGGCATCTCGCCGGGCAACCGCACAAGACGCGGTCTCGCCAGCATTGGCTCGGTCTTCTCCGGTGTCGGCAAACCGCACGCGCAGTTCGAGCGCGGTGCGCTACGCAGTGTGCCGGGATGGAGCGGATTGCATTGCCATCACTATGCTGCACCGGTAGGCAAGCGTTGGCTGGCGTATTTCGCGGTACCGGATCCATTATTGTTGCCGCAGCGTTACCCGGGCCTGGAGCGGCTGAATTTTCGCGCCGGCGTGGAACTCAGGCGTATGCATTTCGGACTCTGGTTGGGCGCTTGGTTGGTGCGCCTGCGACTGCTGTCATCGCTGACACCGTTTGCCCAATTTGCCAAGCGAACCAGCGAACGCTGGCTGAACGCCGGCAGTGACGCAGGCGCCATGCATGTGGGCCTGCGTGGCATCGACCGCCAGGGCGCAGCGCATGAGCTGCTTTGGCAGCTGATCGCCGAAGACGGAGACGGACCGTTCGTGCCCGCTGCAGCAGCGGCCACTCTCGTCCGTCTGCTGGCACAAGGCCGCATCAGTGTGCGCGGCGCACAGCCCTGCATCGGCCTGTTGCCGCTGGACGAAATCCGACTTACCTTGGCCGGACGTGCCATCCGCTTTCTGCACGCATCGAGCACGCAGCGCGCGTCGCGTCCACGCATCCCGACATAAACCCATGCAGCTGCCGAGACCTACAAAAAACCGGGTGCTTCGCTCAGCACATCCTTGCGTCCGCCGACAATGCGCAGCGTGTGCTGATAGCCACGATCGATGGCGCGATAGAAGGCTTTCCATTCGAGCAGGTCAATGTCGTCGAGCGGTGGCGTCAACAACAGCGTCGACAGTTCGCGCGCTTCGAGCGCGGCACTGCCGGAGTTGACCATACCCGCGCGCAGCAGGATCTGCGATAGTTTGGGTCGACGCCGATTGCGGAACCACTCGGTGGCGAGCTGCCAGAACGGCGGCAAATCCACTTCGTCGATCGCCGACTTGATCACGTAGTTGCCACCGATATCGACCGCTATGACCTCGCCCTGGTGCATGCCGCGCATGACATCAACCGGAAGATTGTTGATGACGCCGCCATCGACATGCACTTCGCCACCCATGCACACCGGCGGCATCAGCCCAGGGATTGCAATTGATGCACGCAGCCACTGCCAGAGCGGTCCGCGGCGGTGGATGGCGGCCTTGCCCGTAGTCAGATTCGACGACATGCAAAAATAGGGTAGCGGCAAATCCTCGATGTCGCGTGAACCAAAGGCTTCCTGCAGCAGGCGAGAAGCTTTGCGGCCAGACACGAGAGAGACAAAGGGCAGTGTGTAATCCGACAGCGGATTGGTGTCGTAGAAGCAGCGCCGGAAGATTTCCGTCATTTCCTCCACCGACCAGTCTGCGGCAATGCCGGCACCGATCACCGCACCGATCGAGGTGCCGCCGACCACATCGATCTCGAATCCGGCTTCGCGCAACGCCTTGATCACGCCGATATGCGCGAAACCACGAGCACCGCCGCCACTGAGCACGAGCCCCAGGCTCTGTCCGCACAACAGCCTCGCCACGCGGCCGATATCACCGGCATGGCGCACGTGATGCAAGCTCGCACTATCACGCAGCGCGTGCCAGCGATGACCGGCACCAAGCCGCGGTTTCCCATCATGGACCAGCACCAGATGCTCGGGCGTGGGTACCGAATCAGAGGTACGCGCAAACAGAATTTCGGCATCGGCCGCGGGCTGAGCACTGGCGCGCGCCACCAACAGCCAGGCATCGGCCTGGCGTCGGCACTGGCTGCGCCACTCGGCATCGGCGGCATCTGCGATGTACAGCACAAAGCGCGCTTCCGACTCCATGGCGAGGTACTGCGCTGGCGCCAGCCCGGCGCTGTCACTGGCGAGTTGGCGCACCTTGCCGTAGCGACCGAGCGCCTCTGCCAACGTCTGGGCGAAGCCGCGCAAGTCAACGCCTTCTGATTGCGCCAACAAGGCAATAGTGCGCGGCGCGGCGTCCTGGTAGCGCGATGCGCGTGGCTCAGTGGCGCGACGCAATGCCAGTCGCGACAGCCCGACCAGCGCCTGCGGATACTGCGCGCCAACAGCCTCCAGATGCGCCGCGGGCAAACGCAATACTTCGCTGTCGCGCAGTGCGCGCACACTGGCTGTGCGCGGACGCTGCGTCAGCACGCCCAGCTCGCCAACGGTTTCGCCCATCACGATTTGCCCGATCAGATGCGAACCGTGTTCGTCGCGCTTGAACGCACCCAGGCTGCCGCTCAATACCAGATAGGCCGAATCCGACGTCTCGCCCTCGAAGAACAACACAGCGCCTCCGGGCAGGTCACGCCCCTCACAACCCGCCAGCAGCGCCTCACGCGCTACCTCCGGCAGTGCCTGGAACCAGGGCACCAGTTCGAGTAGCTGACGCGCTTGATCGATATGACGGGGCGTTGCGGACATGGGTGCATCGTAATGCAGCAGGCCGGTCGATGTGGGTGGAATGTAGCCGCAGAGGTGACCGGCGATTGTAGGAGCGGCTTCAGCCGCGGAGCTCTGCTGTGGGATGACGTGTGCAATCAGCGATCACCGCGCTTCTGCCACTGTTCCTACAACCGCAAGTTCAGCGCCCTTCAACTGAGAAATCTCTGATTGAAGAATCAGACCCAAACCGATGTTCGAATGCGGACCAACGACGACACTGTTCGCTTGGACACGCCGTCGCCCAACAGGTTTCACAGCCAAAGCCTGCGCCGGGGAAGAGGGTCGGAGTCGGGGCAAATCTACCTGCTTACCACTACCACGCGCGCTCGCGAAGCGCGGTTCGCAGAGTTCGAATGCGCAAGGGCAGCAGCGAGCGTTCTGATCGGCTCCGCAATCTGGAGGCACAGCGTTCTGCTCGCTTGGGTTCTGATGCCAGATCATTGGCATGGACTGCTGCAACTCGCCGACAACGAAGAACTTTCCAGCGCAATGCAAAGATTCAAAGGCACTACCAGTCTGCATTGCAATCGACGGCAGAACCGTTCGGGATCCGTTTGGCAATCGGGATATCACGACCACGCGTTGCGTCGCGATGAAGATGTACTGGACGCGGCACGTTACCTTGTGATGAATCCGGTGCGTGCCGGATTAGTGAAACGCGTTCGTGACTATCCCTTCTGGAATGCGGTGTGGTTGTGATTCACCGCGGCGGCAGCTTCAGCCGAGAAAAATTTACGCTCGCGGTCGCGGCTTGGCTGGAGCAAAGCCAGAGCTTCGCGGCTGAAGCCGCTCCCACACTCACCGCTCCCACACTCAGAGCTCCCACACTCAGAGCTCCCAAATTTTCCAATGCTCAATGCAGCCAGTGGCCGCCGCGCTTGCGCAGCACGGGTCGGCGGCCGGGTCCGCCCAGGCCTTCGCTGATTTCGGGGGGTTTGTTGCGCCAGTACTGCTGGACGTCGGCGACCGCGCCGGCGACTTCGTTGAGCGCGGTTTCGAAGTCCTCGTCGCTCAGCGGCTCGATGCTCTCGCCCTCAATCGCTTCGAAAACGTCTTCGTCGGCGGCCAGGGCGATCACTGGATTGAGCAGTTCGAGCAGCTCCGAGTCCTGCTGCATGCGGCCCTCCCACAGCGCTGATCGCAAGTCCACACCGATCGAAAACCCTTCGCACCAGCCCCGCGCACTCAGCTCGGTGTCTTCGCTGTCGGCAATCTCGACCTCGCCAAAAATGGGCTGGTACGAGAGCGCATCGAGCTCCTGTACCACGCTGTTATAGAGGCGGATCAGCAAGGCCAAAATCCGATTGGCTTCTTCCTCGGACTCGAAACCCTGCTCCTGATCAATCACGTGACCCAGCCATTCGCTGGCCGAAATCGGATCCGGTCCAATCACCACGGCGGTCAACAGACCATGCACCGCATCCAGCATCAGCCCGCCCGCTTCGGCGCGCCGGCCGAGAAACTCGTGCAGTTCGTCGAGTTCGCCGGCATCCAGTCCGTACGGCACTGTCTCACTCATGCCGTGAGCTCCACCCACACCGGCGCATGATCGCTGGGCCGCTCCCAGGTGCGCGGTGTGCGGTCGATACCGGCGCCGATGACGCGGGCGCGCAGCGCTTCGCTGACCAGGACCAGATCGATGCGCATGCCCAGGTTGCGGCGGAACGCCGCGGCCCGATAGTCCCACCAACTGTAGTGGTTGCCGGCGGGTTCGTGCAGGCGAAAACTGTCGTGCAAACCCAGCGCCAGCAGCCGCTTGAGCGCGTCGCGTTCAGGCGTGCTGCACAGCACCTGCTCGAACCATGCCTCCGGATCGTGCACGTCCCGATCTTCAGGCGCGACATTGAAATCGCCCAGAACAACAAGATTCGGATGTTGCTCGACCTCGCGCGCAATCCACTCGGTCACTGCGTGCAGCCAGTCCAGTTTATAACGATACTTGTCCGAGGCGATGTCCTGACCATTGACCACGTACAGATTCACCACCCGCAGATCACCGATGGTCGCGGCCAAAAGGCGGCGCTGTTCGTCGGCATAACCCGCGACATCGGTCAGCGCATCGCGCATCGGTGTGCGGCTGAGAATGGCAACGCCATTGTAGGTTTTCTGACCCGAGACCAGCGCCTCATAGCCGAGCGCGCGCATCGCATCGAGCGGAAATGCGCCGGTCTCCATCTTGATTTCCTGCAGCGCCAGAACATCGGGCCGGGCTTCCTGACACCAAGCTTCAAGATGCGGCATGCGCACCTTGAGCGAGTTCACATTCCATGAGGCGATTTTCATGGCGATATGTTAACCAAACCGGACGTCATAGGAGATGGCAATTGTGCGAGCGGTGGTGTGGAAGAGCTTAATGTGGGAGCAGTAGTGTGGGAGCGGCGTGAGCCGCGATGCTCTCTG
>JANMSL010000024.1:0-1806 GCA_031389245.1 Lysobacterales bacterium
CGAAGACAAAGTGGTGACTTATTCAGACCTTCCTTAAGTGCTAGCGCATGCAGCCTAGTTCGCTGATCACCTGACAAGACGCTCCAAAGCAGTCATCACCGTTGACTGAGCGCACCGGCACTTCTGCTTGTGCGTTGGCGATAAGCAACTCGGGGCTGCCATCGGCGCGCAGTGCGAGGTCTCCGCTATATCCGTTGCTCTGGCAAAAATCCTGAGCGGATTGCACGCCAGCGCAGACCCGGTCATTGGCTTCATCAACCGCGTAATCGTTGCATGCCCATAGCTGGGCGCCATCACTCAACAGGGGTGGGCTGAATACGACGATTGGCGAATCCGCGTCGGCGATTGCCAGATCCGGCACGGGTTCGGCCGCTGGCGGTTCGACGCTCCTGATGTTGTTGCCGAGCGCAGGAACTGCGACGACTTGCGCAGTCCTTGCCGCGGACGCAGTGCGCATTGACTGCATCTGTAACGCGGTATTGCCCGCGGGCGGCAGCGGTTGCGGATTGAGACTGGCCTCCACGTTCTGTTGCGATAGCTCCAGCGTAGCGCGCGGCTGGATCGTCGTGGCGCCAGCGGGATTGGCCTGGCGCGGGTAAATCTGGGCCGGATTGATCCTTGCCTTGGTGCGGTAAGCGTCGTTCGTATCAAACTCCGCGCGGTTGATTTCGCGATTGGGGCGGAAGTCCTTTTTCAGGTACGGATTGCCGGGGCTCAGCTCGATCGGCAAGTCCACATTGGATACTCGAACCGTGTAGTCGCGACCATCGGCGTTGGGCCGCGGCACCACCACCCCGCCTTGCGCGCTATTACTGGAAAGGGAGTAAACCTCGTTGTAGCTGGCGTTGCCGGAACTGCGCTTGACCGGCGGGTCCAGCACCCGCGCCGACAAGGTATTGGGCCATCCGTCGGCGATCCCGCTCAGCGTGTATGCGCAGCTACTGGCATCGATGACGCTGGCCTGGAAGGTCCCCACTTGGCGCGTCGGTGCCTTGGCTGCCGGGGCGAACATTGGCGCTGGACCGGTCTGCACCGACGCAGCAATGATGAAACTCTGGCAACCATTGCGCGGTGTGAATTGCGCCGTATCCCAGCGCAGCACGCCGGACATGCGGCCGTTGCTGGGCGGCGTTATTTCGCGTGGGGCAAATGCCACGCTGACGTAATCGGCCTTGCCCGAGGCGCCGACGCGCACTGCCTCCGATGGTCCGATGAGCTGCGCGTTGAGCGGCGCCAGTGCCGCATTGATGTCATTGGCGAGATTGATCGAGATCGCGTTGATCGCGCGCTCGGCCATGTTCTTGTAGTCCGGTCCGCCGAAGAACGGCACCAGATCCTCAAGGATGAACTCAACCAGGTCGCCGGTGATGTTTTGCGAATCCAGCGTCGCGTTGTTGAGTGTGAACTGCGCCTTCGACACGCGTAGCGTCTGGTCGCGGTTGGGTTGCACGGCCAGGGTCAGGTCGAATTTTGCGGTAAGCGCAACCGAGAAGCGTGGGTCGAGGGCCCTATCGATGCCGATGCCCAAGCCCACGTCGGGCGTGGTCGAACTGGCCTCGACATAGCCGCTGACAGCAAAGCTGGCGCGCAGAGTGTTCAGACCTGCAGGAGTGACATTGAGCACGACCTGCTCGTCGAGCAGGCAGGTGATGTCGTGCAGGGTTTCTCCCCTGGCCGCGCCGCCGACACCCATTTCGAGTCTAAGCCGCTCGCAAATCTTCGGGCGCTGCTGTGTCCAGATCTCTTGCAGCGTATCGCTGACCAAGCTCGGATGATCGAGCAGCGGGATCGGCGGCGCCTGATCGA
>JANMSL010000421.1:0-2946 GCA_031389245.1 Lysobacterales bacterium
GCGAAGCGGTCGCTCGCGTGGGCGTCTTGCGCCCGGTTCCAAGTGTCCATCACCGGCGGGGCCAGCCGCCGCATAGATTCCAGTGGCGACATCACCAGTTTCGCGGTGCCGTCCATTACTCTCCGTCAACGAACTGCTCGCAAATCCAATCTTGACGCTGGGTTACGCATCTACCAATGCCTTCTCGGCTGCGCGCAGCATCCTTTCCCTGGATACCGATATGCCGAAGTCGAACCAATGAATAACGTTGTAGTAGAACTGATCGGCAGCCATGTAGTCTTCAATGAACTGCTTCATCCGGCGGCGCGGAAAGGCGCGGACATACTTGAGCGAAGCCAACTTCCGCACGTCCTCCGTCTCAGACCGCATGAGCGGAATGATGTCGGCATCGGCAAGTCTCTGGAAAACCTTGTCAGGTATTAGTGGAATGATGCGTGCCAAGAGGTGTCCGGGCATCGTAGTGACCAGAAGGTCGTTGAGCCTATGCTTGCCGAGCGCATAGAGCGTACGCGCCGCATCCTCGTACTTGGTGCTGCTCGCAATCGAAAGCATCGATGCGTACTTGCGACCGTATTCGGGCCGGTCGAGCGATGTGATCACCAAGGGAATGTCGCACCATTGGCCGAACTTCGCGAGGTACCGAAGGTCTGCGGCTGAGTAGTCGACACCGCCACTCTCAAGCATCGATCGAACGAGCGGCAGGTCGACCGCGTCGAGTCTGCTACAGATGATGTCCAAGCCTTCGCGCGTAAATCTGCTGCGCAAGTGCTTCCCAAGTGAGCGGGTCTTCTCGATCAGGTCAGTCTGCGTCCCAAACCGCCTAGCCATTTCCTCCAGCAACGACTCAAAACGATCCACGAACTGGTTGGCAACGGCCTTACGCAGGTCATCGCCACGCAGCCTGAAATTGCGACGAATCAGCGCGAAGTATGCGTGCTGATCGAAGATCGACGATTGAGCCTCTTCTTCGAGCTGCCCGTCAGGCAGACTATCGTAATAGTGCTCGGTGAAACGCTCCAGGGCGGCCTCACCTTCCGTATCGGTTTGGCTCAGAGCGAGCAAGCCAAGTCCTGTCGGCGCCGGGCTCTTGCACACAAGGATGACTTTCGCTTGATCAACGGAATAGCTCCTACCGCTTGCGATAAGCGCCTGCAGCGCTTCAAAGCGCACCTTCGCATCACTGTCGTTTAGCAAAGGTTCTGCGACGCTCGCGACGAGTGCACGACGCCCTTGCAACAAGTTGACCACTTTCATTCGAACAAACACGTTGCGATGACTGAGTCCGCGCACCAAGATGTCATCGTCAAACTCGGCATCGCGGCTAAACAGCGCGTCGAGCAAGTCCTGCCTGACCGTGCTGGGCTGCATCGTGTAGAGCGCCTCCAGAGCCGCGCGGCGATCGTCTCGCAGTTTGATGCGAATAATGGCGTTGGCGGCGGCGCTGACCGTCTGTGTCTCGTTCCGGCCGAACTCCTCATTGATGAAGGGAAGGTCTGATGGCTGACCACATTCGCTCAGATACTCCAATGCGGCCACGCGCACAGCGGTTTCGGTAGATTCGGACAGCCACAGCGGAACAATCACCTTGCGACCAATGTGCTTCTGCTCGATGATCGGCTGCGCGATCAGGCGCATGGCCTTAAGCGCGCCGACACGCCGCTCGGTTGTGCCGAACGCTGAATAAATGGGCAGGATGTCGTTCTTGAAACCATCAACCGCTGCAACCCAGTGCCAAAGCGGCACGTTCTCATGCTTGAAGTGCTCTAGGCCGTCGTCAAGCAGCCCTTGGAGCTCGCGCCTGCTGAACTCAAACTTCGTCCGCGCCTTGAAAAGAAGGTTCGCGTCGTGCGAACCTAGCGATTGCTGATCGTTACCGTGTACCGCCGCGATGATGGAAAGCAATCTGACCCGCGCCACGTCCTCGGCAGCCAGGGGGTGCTCATCAGTCGCTTTCTCAGCCGTAATCAAGAAATTACGCAGAAATATTGCACCTTCTACGGACAGTGGCGTCGTAGGCCCTGGTTCGGTCGCCGGTGTGGTTTGCGCCTCGGCAAGAGGCGCCTGGTCCTTCTCGGACTCTGACACTTTATCCTTACCGGCAAGTGCGATCACGTATCCCTGGATGCACTTGCGGAACTTACCTTCGAAGTCCCGCACGTCCGCGAAGGTCCCCGCCAAGAGCTTCTTCTCGGCAAAGACTTGGTCTTTGAATGCGATGACCTTCTTGAGGTGATCCCCCGGGTCGGCAAGCGACGCGGCGTCAAGATCCTTGAGCAGGAGGTTGATCTCAGGTCGACCCTCCTTCGCGTTTCGCGTCATCGACCGCTTGAATTCTTCCTCGAAGCCGGACGTGTAGGGCTCAGTCCCCGGCGGCGTGCCCCAGCGCTTCCAAAGCATGCCAACAAAGAGATCGCATCCATCAAGATCGCGATTAATGATCGCTTGCGGCCGGCCGACGCCGGGCAATGTGTCTTCCCAGCCGACCAGTTCGACCTGATATCCGAGCGCGTCCGCCAACTGACTGTTGAACTCGTCAACGATCGCTTTGGCAACCTTGCGTTCTTCAGCTAGATCGCCTGGAGAAGCAAGAAATACTTTGATGAACCGTCTTGTTTCTGCCATTGCCCACTACACCTGTTCGATATGCTTGTCAGCGCGAAAGTTGTACACCGCTATGCGGTGAACTGTGCGCCGGGCCGATTTGGCTGCGTACAATTCTGGTTAGCCGTGTCAACATCCCCCGCAGCATATGGTATCCGCACTCATTGCTTGAGTACATTCGGATTCAATTTGCCAAAGGCGCTCAACACCTCGTTGCTCGAAAGCCGTCACACGCGAAGGTCAGGAACTGGCCGTAAGGTGACTGAGGCAACGCATTTCCCGAAGGGCAGCTCAGGCCGATAAGCGCTCATTGATGGCGATATTTTCAACGTCCGCAGTCTGTGG
>JANMSL010000433.1:0-3234 GCA_031389245.1 Lysobacterales bacterium
CTTCATGGCGATCTGCGGCGTGATTCGCGCTGCAACATTTCGCCACCCAATGCACAGAGTTTTTCTGGTTATCTTTTCGTGCTGTTGACCGCGCTGGTGCTGACTGCGTGTGGCTCGTCGAACAGTCCGGCGCCAATCAGCGATGCCGGCGCAAGTATCTCGGCGATCACGACGATGCCGATGGCGGCAGGAGATGCGCGATCCTCGCTGGCACTCGCCAACGCGGCGTTCCGCGAAAACCGCATAGTCGCGCCGGCCGGGAGCAACGCGCTGGAGCATGCGCTGCACGCGCTGCAGCAGGATGCCAATGACGCAGGCACCAACGAAATTTTGGTCGACATCACGCCCATTGCCGCGTCCGCGATTGAAGCATCAATCGCAGCTGGCAATCTTGCTGAAGCAGAGCGCGTGATGGCTCTGCTGACCTCGGCCAATCCCGGCTCTCTGACCGTGCAGGGCCTGCGTCGCCGCATGGCAACCGCCACCCGTCCTGTCCTCGCCCCGACGCTTGCGGCTCTACCCCCTGAGTCCGTGCTTGATGCGGAGGTCGCTGAAATCTCGACAGCGCCCACAACGTCGATTGCGTCCGCCGCGAGAGACACTGAAACGTCAAGCGTTCCGCCCGCAGCGACTACGACGACGGTTGCCTTGAGCCAGGGCACGCCAGCAAACTCTACCGAAGGCGCGAGTGCTGAACCGCTTGTTGCGGCAACAACTGCGCAGGGCACGGCTCCAGTCATGGCTCCTGCCGCTACCGATCGATCGAGCACCAGCGAACCTGTGGCGCTGTTAAGAGTTTCGCCCGACTATCCTGCCGCTGCCAAAAAGCGTCGCACCGAAGGTTGGGTGGAACTGCAGTTCCTCGTCGGCGTCGATGGTGTGCCCAGGCAAATCGAAGTGCTTCGCGCACAACCTCCGAGCATGTTTGATCGTGCCGCAGTTCGCGCAGTGTCGCGCTGGAAATTCAAACCGGCCGAGCGCGGCGGAGCGTCGGTAGAAGCACTGGCCAAGACCACGGTCGGATTCAAGCTCGGCTGAGTTGATTCAACGGCGAGGGATTGTGCGACCGCGAAGCTATGGCAACTTCGCGGTCGCAAACTGCGCCGGTGACACGGCCGCCGCTACGAACGCTGTTCACGCCCGTTCAACACCTCACCCAGAATGCCTTCGTAGCTCAACGCCAGCAACTCCAGATCATCGACACGCACATGCTCATCGATTTTGTGGATGCTGTCATTCACCGGGCCAAACTCGACCACCTCAGCACCCATCGGGGCGATAAATCGTCCGTCGGAAGTGCCGCCGCCAGTATCAGCAACTGGCAATATCTTGCAATGTGTCTGTATCGCCGTGCCCACGGCTTCGAGCAGCCGCCCTTTGCTGGTCAGAAATGGTGAGCCGGACACGTCCCATCGAATCCGGTAGTCGAGATTGTGATGCGCCAGCACCGCTTCGACCTGACGCATCAGATCCTCGGCACCCGACGCTGTGCCAAAGCGAAAGTTGAAATCGACCAGGAGCTCGGCCGGAATCACATTGGTCGCACCAGTTCCGGCATGCATGTTCGAAATTTGAAAAGTAGTCGCAGGGAAATGTGCGTTGCCCTCATCCCAGCGAATTGCCGCAAGTTCGGTCAACGCTGGCATGGCGTGATGAATCGGATTGAGTGCCTTCTCCGGATAGGCGACATGTCCTTGCACACCGCGCACCTTGAGGTGCCCATGCAAAGAACCGCGTCGACCGATTCGAATGCGATCCCCCAGCTGCGACGAAGATGACGGTTCGCCTACCAGGCAGTAGTGAATCCGCTGCTCGCGCTGTCCGAAGGCCTCGGCGACACGTTTGACACCATCGGCTGCAATGCCTTCTTCATCACTGGTCAACAGCAAACCCACGACACCCGCATGTTGCGGATGTGCGGCCACGAAGCGCTCCAGCGCCACCACCATCGCCGCCACACTGCCCTTCATATCCGCGGCACCGCGCGCATACAGCATGCCGTCGCGTATCACAGGTTGAAACGGAGGAGACGACCAACTCGCGACATCACCGGCTGGCACCACATCGGTATGGCCAAGAAAACAGAACACGCTGCCGCCGCCACCATGGCTGGCCCAAAGATTATCGACCTCACCGAAGCGCAGCGTTTCGACGCTGAATCCAGCAGCGCGCAAGCGTTCGCCGATCAACTGCTGACAACCGGCATCGTTGGGTGTCAGTGACTTGCGTCGGCACAGCTCAATGGTCAGTTCCAGTACTTCCCTATTCATGATGTCCTTGTTCATGATGTCCTTGTTCATGGCTTCCCGATTCAACGCCAACCCATGCATGCTCACTCAGGCCCATCACAGTTGCGCAAACAGTTTCTCAAACATGCCATGAGTAAAACCGACGTGCACCTGATCATCGATCACCACCACCGGCCGCCGCACCAAACCAGGATTCTCGCGCACCAGTAAAACGTACTCCGCATCGGTGCCCGGATTCTTTCGATTGGGTAGCAAGGCGCGCCATGTCGTGCCGCTGCGATTGATCAACACGTCCCAGCCAAGCTTGGCCGCCCACGCTTTGAGCGTGGCACCGGGTATCGGCAGCTTGCGGTAGTCGATGAATTGATGCTCAACACCGGCCACTTGCAACCACTTGCGCGCCTTCTTGCAGGTGTCGCAGTTGTCGAGGCCATGGAGAATCGGTGTGGTCATCACTTGTTCCTGGATCAAATATGAGAGCGGCGAATGTGGGGGCGGCATGAGCCGCGATGCTGTTGCTTTCGATTTCGCTATTGGGTTCAACGAAAGCAACGACATCGCGGCTCACGCCGCGCCAACATCGCCTGATCACATCCGCAACAACTCATTGATACTGGTCTTGCTACGCGTTTTTTCATCGACTTGCTTGACGATCACCGCGCAATAAAGATTGCAGCGCCCTTCTGCAGATGGCAACGATCCCGACACCACCACACTGCCTGCTGGCACGCGGCCATAGCTGATGTCGCCGGTTTCGCGATTGAAGATACGCGTCGATTGGCCGAGAAACACACCCATGCCGATCACACTACCCGCTTCAACGATGACGCCCTCCACTACCTCGGAACGGGCTCCAATAAAGCATCCGTCTTCGATGATGGTCGGATTCGCCTGCAGCGGTTCGAGCACGCCGCCGATGCCCACGCCGCCGGACAGGTGCACGTTCTTGCCAATTTGCGCGCAGGAGCCGACCGTGGCCCATGTG
>JANMSL010000449.1:0-4507 GCA_031389245.1 Lysobacterales bacterium
CGTCCTTGGCGAGATTGAGGTTCAACTGCAGTCCCGTCTGCCGATTGGTGCGACTGATCCCTGCCGGCGAGGTGCTGGTCTTGATCTCCACCAACGACAGAAGGGGAATCAACTCACCACTCCGCGATTGGATACGCAGACCTTGCAGATCGCCAATGCCCTGAGCATCAGATCCCTGGAATCGCAGCCACACGGGGATTTCCTGACCATTGTGTCGATACTCGCGCAGCGGCGCGCCGCGCATCGCGACGGCAATGAACTGCGCCACTTCAGCCGTGCTGAATCCATACGCGAGCGCTCGCTCACGATCGACACGCACCTGAATCTCCTTGTCGCCGCTGACCTGCGCACCCTTGACATCACGCACGCCCTCGACCCGCGTCAGCACCTCCCGGACGCTGGGCAGAAGTTCACGCAAGGTAGAATTGGACTCGCCAATCACTGTGACCATCAAGCCTTCGCTCGAACCGGAACGCTAGCCGCCACCGAAATTGATTTCACCCACCGCAAGTTTGGGCAGTCCCTTGCGGATGTCTTCCATGATCAGCTCGCTGGATCGTTTGGCGTGCTCGTCATCGGTCAGCACCATTCGGGTAAATGCACCGCCGCTCTCGTCGAAATAACTGTACACGGATTCGATCTCGAACTCGGCCTTGTGCGCGACCAGGTAGCGCTCGATCTCGAACACCGCTTTCTCCATCTCGTCGAGCTTGTAGTTGCCATTGAGCTCGTACTGAAGATCGAGTTTTCGTGTTTCACCAGCCGGAAACATGTCGGTCTTGGTGATCATGACTGGAATGAAGCTCAAAGCCAGCAAGCCGAACATCATCAGCATGGTGCGCCCGCGGTAACGCAGCGTCCAATCGATCATTGCCGCGTAGCGTTCGCGCAGGCGTATCACCCAGCCCTGGTGCAGCCCCTGCTCTGGTGCCTCGAGCCGTGCCGAAATCATCGGAATCAAACTCACCGCGACCAACCACGACGCCAACAGCGAGATAGTGATTGCTATGGCGATATTGGACAGGAACAGGCTGACAATATTCTGCTCACCGAAAATATTGGGCAGAAACACGACGCAGTGACAGAGCGTGCCCGCGCTGATCGCGATGGTGACGTTGCGCACGCCCACGATCGCACACTTGGCCGGGTTGTGTGGCCAATGCTCGCGCTGCTGGTAGATGCTCTCCACGGCTACAACGGCGTTGTCGACCACCATGCCCACACCCAACAACAAACCCATCATCGACAAGATGTTCAAGGACATGCCAAAAAAGTACATTGCGCCCAGCGTCATCGCGAAGCAGATCGGAATCGCCAGCGAAACCATCAGGGTCGACGCCCAGTGACGCAGGAACGCAAACAGCACGACGATCGATAGCACCAGTCCGATCAACCCGGCCTCGGCCAATTCCAATAGCGATGAGGTCACACCCTCGGCCTGATCGTCCATGAAAAAGATCTCGATTCCCTGCATCTCCGGATCGCGACCGATGCGCTGAACCTCGGCCAACGCCGCCTTGCCAACCGACACCAGGTTGGCACCGCGCTCTTTGAATATCTCGATGGCAATTGCCGGCCGCAGGTCCAGATGCCGCGCATAGTCCATGCGCGCCGGGCGCAGTTGCACGTTGGCAACATCGCCCAGATGCAACCCCTTGTCGTCGATCACCAGCGCGCGAATCTCATCCAGGCTTTGCAGCTCGCCAATCGGCTGCACGCGAAAACGTGTCTCTCCCTCGTCGATCAATCCGGCGGATGTTGAAAAGGTCGAGTCACGTAAACGCTGGTTGAGCTGTGCCAGATCCAGGCCATGCGCTGTCACTCGATCGGCAAGCAATTCGATCTGAACTTCTGGCCTCTCTACCCCATGCAGGTCCACCTTGACGACACCGGGCATACGCTCCAGCAGTCGCTTGAGTTTGCGTTCGAGCAAGTCATAGGAGTTGGTCAGGTCGCGACCGGAAGAGATGCGCAAGCTGAGCACGGCCTGATCGGAAGTGGAGAACTTCTGTACGAAGATGCGCTGCAGGTCACTCGGAAGCTCGGACCGAATCGCCTCGATGCGCTCGCGCACTTCGACTGCAGCAACACCCACCTTCACATTCCAATCGAACTCGATGAAGATGTCTGAAGAATCAGAACTCGAATTGGAGTTCATGACCTTGATACCGGGCACGGTAGCCAATGCCTCTTCGGCAGGCCGGGTGATGGTGCGCTCGATCTCCTCTGGTGTGGAACCCGGGTAAGGCATCGACACCACCGCGAATGGTGCGTCAATCTCGGGCAGATACTCCAGTGGCAGGCGAACGGCTGCGAGCAGCCCCACGACCACCAACGAAATGAAAATCATCACGGTGGTGACGGGACGTTTGAGACTCAGCTCGACCAGGCTCATGGCGATCTCACTCGGACGCAAGCGCGGCGCGCTGTGCCATTTCGACGTAATAGCGATCTGGCTTGCGATCCATCAATGCGTACATGACGGGAATCACCAGCAGCGTGAGCAACGTACTGACCGTAAGACCTGCGATGACGGTGACCGCCATCGGCTGTCGAATCTCCGCACCATCGCCAAGTCCGATTGCCAGCGGTAGAAAGCCAACCAACGTGGTGATCGTGGTCATCATGATCGGACGAAGACGCGAGCGCCCTGCCTGCACGATTGCGGTCAGCTTATCCACACCTTCGGAGCGCAGCTGGTTGACGCAGTCGATGAGGACGATGGCGTTGGCTACGACGATACCGGCCAGCATGATGATGCCGATGCCGGCAATCACACTCAGCGGCATGCCGAACAGCTTGAGTCCCAGGATCGACCCGACGATGGCAAGTGGAATCGAAAACAGAATCACAAACGGATGCAGCAGGGATTCGAACTGCGACGCCATGACCAGGTAAACCAGGAAGATCGCCAGCGTCAGCGCAAAGATCAGCGAGTTGACCGATGCATCGAGTTCCTCGCTCTGCCCCGAGATACGCATACCAACGCCAGCGGGCAATGGATTGGCAACAATCAAGCGTTCGGCCTCGGTGACCGCCGAGCCCAGATCGCCATAACGTAGGTTCGCCGATACCACCGCCACCCGCTCCTGATCCGAGTGACGGATTTCGCCAGGTCCCTCGGTCGCCAGGATATCTGCGACTGCAGCCAGGGTGACCGGCTTATCGCTTTCCGGATTGACAATCAGATTGCGGATGTCTTCGACTGAGGCGCGGTCGTCCTTCAGCGCGCGTACGAGCACATCGATCTTGCGATCGCGGAAACTGTAACGCGTTGCGACTTCACCGCGCACCTTGCGCACCACCTGGTCGGCAATCTGCCGCGTGCTCAATCCCAATGCGGCCGCGCGCTCCTGATCGAAACGAATCTGGATCTCCGGCTGGCCGACTTCAATCGTTGACTTCACATCGGCAAAGCGATCCGACGAACGCAGCGCTTCGGCGACGGCGCGACCGCCCTGTTGCAACCGCTCGAGTTCGAACCCGGTGATTTCGATTTCCAGCGGCGTCGCGTAATTGAGCAGCGCCGGTCTGGAGAACGTCGCATCGCTGACACCAAGATCCAAAGCCGTTTTGCGCATCACTGCCATTAGTCGCGCCTCGTCGTTGGCGCGCGCTTCGGGTTTCAGCGACACCAGCAAACGGGTGATATTTTCACCTGATTCGGTGGGGTTGGCATCCAGTCGCGTGCCCGATCCACTGACGCCAAAGATGGAAGCGACACTTGAATCGTCGCGGTGCGCTGTCTGCAACGCAGCGGCAATGGCATCGGTGCGCGCCAACGGCGTGCCCGGCGGCATCTTGATGGTGGCTTCGAACTGGCCTTGTGCAAGCTGCGGCACCAGGTCAAGCCCGAGCGAAGGCACGACCAATAGACTGGCGAAGAACAATGCTGCCGAGACACCAAGCACCTTGGCCGGATTGCGCAACAACCACGGTAACGATCGCGCATAGCGTTCCTCAAGCGCGCTCTGCCTACGTTGCGTCCAGTTGGCTGCGGGCCTGAGTATCCAAGCAAGCAACCCGGATACCGCTGCGAACAAGCGCGCCAACCAGCGGATCAAATAGAACGCTGCCAGCTGAAACAGGCGGAAAATCGCGCGAAACGGCAACAGCAGCCAATCGCGCAGCTTGCGCGAAGGCAGCAACGGCGAATGGGGCACGCTTGCCGCTTCAGTGCCCACTCCCTTCCATTCGATCGAAGCCAGCATCGGAATCAGCGTCAACGAGACCAGCAGCGAGATCAGCAACGAGATCGTTACCGTCAGCGCCTGATCGCGAAATAGCTGACCGGCTACGCCTTCAACGAAAACCAGCGGAAAGAACACGGCGACCGAGGTCAGCACAGAAGCAACCACGGCCATCGACACGCCCTCGGTGCCCTTGATCACCGATTCGAGCAAGCCCATGCCTTGCTCGCGGAACTTGGCGATGTTGTCGATCACGACATTCGCCGCGTCCACCACCATGCCGGTGGCCAAGGCCAGTCCACCCAACGACATGATGT